>NZ_JABMLK010000001.1:901500-1202000 GCF_013394855.1 Limnobaculum xujianqingii
CAGGAAGAAAATAAAGCTGTCGATTAAGCCAGATACTTTCAGACCTGCAGCAAACACGGCTGCCGCAATGATGATACCCAGAACGTCACCGTAGGCATTTCCCATACCGCTGAAGAATTGTTTGGTCATTGCAGTTGGGCTGCAACGAGTAATAACCAGTGCATAGATAGCACCGATAACCATCGCTGATGGAACCGTCATTTTGACCGCGCCAAACCAATCGGTTAAACCCGCAATCAACAGCAGAATTAATGGAACAAATGGAGCGGTAGCATACAGGTAGTTAGCTTTTGGCTTCTCTTTAACTTCAGCACCTTGTTCTGCGCCTTCAGCTAATTCAATGCGGAACTCTTTACGAACCAGCGCCACAATTGACAGAGAAACGGCACCAATAATACCCACAGCAATGCTGATTGGTGCGTGGTGTTTAATCAGATCGATAACTTCCATCTTGGTGAAACCTTCAGTACCAACCATAACTTCGTTATACAGGTTAGATACAAAGGCATTATGCGACATACCCGGGCTTAAGAAAGAACCGATGGTACCACTCAGTACCGCAGCACCAGCAATGGCCGGGTGAATACGGGCACCAATCAGTAATGGAATTAACGTTGCCCCTACCGCTGCCGCACACCCGGCTGCTGAAGGAATAGCAATGTTGATAAAGTAGGTTACAACCACCGTCATAGGGATCAGGAAGAAACCCATACGACTCATCATACCGGTTAAAGTGCGTACCAGATGGGTATCACACTCGGTGTACTTCATCACGTAAGCAAAGCCCATACTCGCACAGATTGCCTGAATCAGACTACCTGAGGTCATACGTTCACTGAATGCGTCCAAACCCGCCATTGGTGTCAGTGCTAACAGACACATTACCAAGCCGGAGCCGATTAGCACCATCCGCGTTTCATACTGTTTTATCAGTAAATAAATAGTGATTGCGACAACCACCAGGGAAATTATTTGTAGCATATTATACTCACCATCTGCTTTATTAAAATTGCAATCGTTTGATTGCTTCCACACCTAATTACAAATATATCAGAACTATAATTACCTAAGACTTGGTACAAATAAACTATAATCTCAAAACTCTATTTCCGCACTACTGCACTATAGCAACTGACCCGTTGATATCGTTGATGGATGTCAAAAAAAAAGAAATTGAATAACTAAAAAGAGTAGGTGTATCAAAGATGTAAATGATTACCTAATTTTGAATAATGTAAGCGTGGTTATCATTTATTATTAACCATCTGTAATTTAATATTAAAAGAATAAAGACAGGTAGATTATGTTCTGCTTTATGGTTACAACATACCTATAACATTTGATTTTTTACTATCCGAAAATAGCTATCGCAATGGAATTGTGTACATTTTTACAGCATTATTGGTTTAAATTTTTGGTGAAAATTGACAGGGAACTAATGAGGCCTGCAATATCCATTATGTTTTTAGGGTTTATTGTTTATCGATAATAATTATTAATATTATTCAAATTACAAATAGATAGCCTGACATTCTTAATTGAGAAAATTGACTAATCACACCGTTAACCAATCGCCACATTAATATTTTCACACACTTTTAATAATAAGCAGGACAGGCTATACGCTTCGACCAAGGCTATCTTTGGCAATTACCTGAAAATCATTAAAGCTCTTGCTATTTAGTAGCCTTTTGGTGGCTTTTTCCCGCACAAAAGTAACAAATAAATCATAGATCGCCATCGCTTCTTCATACTCTGCCCTGCTGATTGCCAGCAGGAATATTACATTGGCAGTCTCTTTCTTATCTTTGCTCCACTCAATACCATTAGGTGCCAGTATCGTGACGACCACCGTCTTGTTCGCCAGCAGGCCCAATGAATGCGGTAAAGCAATGCCCTCACCCAACAGTGTTGAAACAATAGATTCCCGTTCGACTAATGAAGGATAAAATTCCTTAGTAATATATCCGTCAACCTCAAGCTTTTTACACACTTTCTTAAACAAAGCTTCCTGAGTCATTTTGCCTTTAACGATCATAAAGTGCCGTTCATCAAAGAAACGCTCAAGAATATAAGGCTTGGTTCGATCTATCATCGCCAACCGCCCTACCTGCTCCAACTGATATGGCGTTGGGAATGGGGCTATTTTAACAATGGGTTTATCTTTTTCCGTTAGCCTGACCGTGGTGATAACAAAGTCTTCATCCACTGACGCCAGTCCTTCGTATTCTTGTAAATCGATCACTCGACTTAACTTAAGCTGGGGAAATTCCCGTACGATTTTAGCCTCAATCATCCTAACGGTTGAATTACCTGAGTCCGTCACCACTAAAGCGTGAGGATGGCGGGTATATCCCACGCTGTAATTACGTTCCAGACCAACGCCAATGTGTACCGCCAAATATCCCAGCTCATCTTCGTTGATAGGATAAGGTAGTTTATGCTCAACATTAGCCATGGCACTCAACGTAACGTCATAGGCAAAGGGATAATATTGTTTAATATCTGACAGCAGCGGGTTTTTGCTATTAATCTGATAGCGCACTCGGGTTAGCATCGCTGCCAGATGAGTGGAAAGATCGGTTTTTAGCTTGGTATCATTACGTAAATCGTAATTGTAAGAGTCATTGATGTAGGTGAGGATATAATCCACCAGTTCATCACTGTTACTTTCGCTCTCGGGTTCCGCTGAGGCTACATGATTAGGAATACGTCGGGCAGAGATCTGTACGCTCAGGTACTCCTCTTCGGCAAATGAAACATCATTTCCCAGAAAATAAACAAAACCTTTCGATATTTCACTGGCAGTACTTCTGATTACGCCATCAATACCTTCGGCATCATAGCTCACAATTTCATGACCGCGAGTAATACGTAAAATAGAGACAGCACAGTTAATAATCAGATACTGGCGCCCTTCATTGGTCAGGCGAATATCAAAACGATTAACGCTGTTTTGCAGCACTTTTTCAATGTAGGTCAGATCGATATTGGCCAGAATTTCTTGTTTAAAATTATTCAGCGAGCGTTCGTTTTCCATAGAAAACTGATGCCACAAAATATCGGTAATGCAGGCACGAATAGCCGACTCACCACCCGCCAGTTTGATTCCCTGACGAGGTACGGTATCCAACGTTAACTGATATTTGCTTAACTGCTCTCTTACCGAGGTCATATCATGCTGCAGAGTTCCCCGACTAACGAACCATTCTTCGGCAATGTCATCCAGTTTAATCGGCAAAGAGGCCATCAAAAATTTCAATAACAATGCATCTACCCGCTCTTTAGCCGTGCGAGGGATGCTTTTCACCTCATATTTCTGCATTGGTAATGCAGCAAAAGCCTGTGGATCATCCACTTTCAGTCGATAACCTAATCCCCGTTCATAAGTCACACTTGCGCCATAGCTGGCCAGAACATCATTCAAGGCCGCAACATCAGTACGAATGGTTCGGGTTGATACGTCAAAACGTTTAGCCAGCTCTTCCTGTGGCAGCGTTTCGGACTGAATGGCATCAAATAGATAAGCAAGTCGCTGATAGGGAAATAACGTCACGGATAGGCCTTTTGCTTAGAATAAAAATAAAACCAATAACTAGCCTTTCTGAATAAAAAAGCTTCAAGGTAGCAAAGACTAAAAAGTTAATCGTCGGGAGAGACGGGCGTGGGGGTCGACTTGGCGTAAGCCAACGAAGTGCCCGTAGCCCGGCTAGGCCCGACGCGCTCAAAAGCTAAGTACGAAGGTTTTTAATCTTTCCCGGCCGGGCATGGACCTTAAATAAGCACAATGCATTTACGGCCGGAATATTCTCTACAGCTGATTAAAGTAACTTTTTAGTACTCTGAAGCTTTTCTGTACAGAAAGGCTTCTATCATACAAAGATTACAATCTTAACCAACCAGCTTCTTCACCATCGCCAGTAATGTTTTCACATCTTCCGGACGGGTATTGCCAGTTTCAGAATCAATAATGGAACTATAAATGTGTGGGATAATTTTTTCCACACCGGCGTCCAGTGCAATTTGCATAATCTCTTCAAAGTTTTCTAAATCAATTCCACCCGTTGGTTCCAGGTAGAAGTGATTTTCAGCACAGGCTTTAGCTACGTAAGCAAACTCATCTTTGTAAGTCAGGCCGCGCATATTAAAGAACTTAATCGAGCTTGCACCCATATCTTTCAACATGGCAATAGCAGTTTCAACCGGCACGATCGCATCAGGGAAGGTAGAGCTTAATGGACCAGTAGAAATCTTAACCCAACCCACTTTACCCGTTGGTGAAACCAGCGCATTCACGACGGTTTCATTTTGACCCAATAGCGCACGGCTAACTGGCGCACCGGTAAATACCTGATTAACATGCTGTGGCTGAATCACTTTTGATATTTGAGAAACCATTTCTGACTGGTTAGGGTCACCTGCCCCCAGTCCAACAGAAACAGCATTTTCGATATCATTGGCATACTTAGTCATATCTTCAATGGCGCTGGCCAAATCAGGATAGTTTTTTGACAGTACGCCAACCACTACATGCTTTTCTGCTGCTGCATACACTTCACGGGCATTTTCTCTGGAACCCGCCAGAACGTTAAGACAAACGCGATCTTTATAATAATTAGGACTTAATTTCATTACTTATGCTCCGGTAGCCAATTTACGAATAGAAGAAGAGATAACATCCAACTGAGGAGCAGATACGCTACGCACATCAGCCTCAACTTTGCCTTCATTCGCTTTGTATTCGCGGAAATAAATGGCGGTATCGCCCTGCTTTAACAGTTTCATTATTTCGAATGTATTTTTGCCAATAGCTTTCTCGTCAAAAGAGATTTCGGTTCTGGCAATATCACGTCCGGCTGCGTCCCATACCACTCTGGCGAAAATGCCAGGAATTGCATTCAGGTCATTAATAAATGGCGTCATTTTTTCCACCATTTCCTGACCGGTCTCTTTTTTCGCCGTCAGATACAGCTCAATTGCCAGCGTCAGGCCAAGAATGCCTTCTTTACCAACTTTCATCGCACGGCCAATACCGCTGCTTTGCTGTTTAACCCACTCAACGTATTGCTTTTTACCAATCACCAGACCGCTGGTTGGCCCTTCAATCGCTTTAGCACCACTGTAGATCACCAGATCCGCACCCATATTGTAATAGGCGGTAAGTTCTTCCTCTGCTGCAGCATCAACAATTAATGGTAAATTATGTTTTTTGGCTACCGCTGCCGCGTCAGTCACGGTCAGCATACTTTTCTGTACCGTGTGGTGAGACTTAATATATAAAATAGCGGCAGTTTGCGGGGTAATTTTTGCCTCTACCTGAGCGGCGCTGCACTCATTGGCAAAACCAGCCTCAATCACTTTACCACCGCCCAGAGAAATCATGGTATCAACCGGCGCACCAAAGTTTACGTTGTGCCCTTTAGGAACAATAATTTCACGAGCAACAACTTTATCTGAGCTATGCAGATTTAACAGCAGGTCGCTGTCATCTTTCACTATCACCGCAGCAACAGACTGAGCGATACCCGCAGAAGCACAGGACACTACCACTGCGTTTTCAACATCCAGCAGTTTGGCAATATATTCACCGGTCTTATTGACCAGATCTTTAATTTCAAAATATTGGTTAAGCCCGTAAGAAACCACATCAACCACTTCGGGTTTAGGGGTAGAAACACCTAATGCGGTCATTCTGCCTGAAGCATTAATCACATTCTTTAAGTGATACTTCTCATAAATTGATTGCATATTCTGACTCACCTTCTTTAGTTGCAATACTTTCCCCCGCAACAATCGCCGCGATAGGAATAAATTTTTGAGTGCCGATTCTTACCTGACCTTCTGCATCAGAAAGTTCGATTCGCTCATCTTTAATATCAAAAATCGTTACATCACCGTCATAGCCAACTTCCAGATGCCCTTTTCCTTTCAGATGAAGTAAATCTGCGGCTTTAACCGTGACGCAATCAAGAACCTGTTTCAGACTAAAACCCATGCACAAGAATTTGGTCATGACTGCCGCCAGGCTGTATACCGGGCCGTTAATACGGTTTTTGTGATAGATATCTGAACTGATAATGTCAGGATAGGTACCAATTCTCATTGCCTGCTCAGCAACAGAGAAACTGAAACTCTCACCACCGTGTCCCACATCAAGGATCACTCCGCGTGCTAACGCGCGTTGAATAGCCGGTTTGAGGTTGCCATCCTGATCGAGGATGCGGTTAGGCTTGCCGTTAAAGCAATGGGTGATAATGTCACCTTTGGTCAGTAAATCGGCAATTTCATCCAGGTTAGGCGGGTTATTACCGATATGAACCATCAGAGGTAAACCACTCTCTTTTTGCATCTCTTTAGCGCGAATCAACGGCAAAATACCGTTCTCACCGACTACGCTCTTACTCATTCGGGCTTTAATACCTACAACGAAATCCGGATGGCGTTTAATCGCCTTCTGTAAGCTTTCGTCGTCAATTTTGCTCATGTCCGAGAGTTCGTTTTGAGCAATGATGCCGATTCTGGCAATGTTCAGGAACGAATAAACATTGGTCTTCGCCTTTTGCACCAGAGAATAGAAATGGTCGACATCATCAGCACCAACGCTGCCAGCATCAATCATGGTGGTAACACCGCTGGCAGCACCGGCTAAATCCGGCTCATCAAAATAGATGGGGGAAGCCGGATAACAGTGGGTGTGAGCATCAATCCAGCCAGCACTAATATAGTATTTTCCGTCGAGATCGATCTGTTTCTTTGCCGTCAGTCCATTATCCACTGACGCACCAATTTCACGGATTTTCCCCTCATTAATGACTACGTCCACCACGTCGCCATTAATAAGTTTTGCCTGCTTAATGATTAAATCGTTCATGATATCTGCTCACTTATTAAAACTATGACTTATGCTGCTACCAGCGGGAAGAAATAACCAAATATCATGGCGCCCAGAATCGCACCACCAGCAACTGGTTTTTTCCATACGTAGAAGATCAGCGCACCAATCAGAGAACCAATACCGATTGGAATAGATGCAGCCATGGCAGCAAGGATAATCAAAGGACCAAGGAAACGGCCGGAGGTATTACCTGCGCCCATCATCACATCAGCACCAAAGGTAGAGTTACCCTGACCTACGGTAAATTTACGCGCCAGAATAATCAGTAAACCCACCATCACTCCTAACACCATGCCGGTAACCAGCGAAGCGTAGAAGTTAGTGACCAGGAAGTCGAAACCACCGGCCAGCAACAGTGCAGGAACGCCCAAACCTAAACCAGTCTGAATCGCACCACCGATATCCAGAATACCGACCAGAGAGCCTTCGATAATCCGCGCAAACAGGAAGCTGGCACCAAACGCCGCTACTGCTCCATAAACTCCGGTATCAATACCTGAACGTAACATGGCAACGAATGCCACTTCGTTAAAAGCACCAAAGCCGTGTACCACGTACATATGCGTACCGGCGAATACACCGGCAGACAACAATCCTACAAACAGAGGGAATGTCCACTCTGCGTACCAAAAATCACTTTTCAATTCTGTATTCATCATCAAGTCCTGGTAATTACATTTACTGTCGTTGATTTATATGATGACCGAAAGAGCCTATTCCTCATCCACACATCGAGGAGCTCATTCGACTTAATTATTTTCCGCTTAATACGTTATGGACGTGCTGTAACCAGTCTGGTACGCCCAGGGCGAAAGACTGCAGCAACTTAACGTCGAAGCCACGGAAGAAACCACTCAGGACAAACAGCAGAATCACTGCGATCATCATAGTACGAGTAATTTTGTTCCAGCCGTTGTCATCAACGCCTTTACCAATCAGGATACCAAGCACTAAACCAGGAATAGCGTTACCCATGATTAACTGCGCACAACCACCAAACAGGGTTGCCCAGAAACCAGAACGACGACCCGCATCCATTGCAGCCAGCCAGAAAATAACTGGCATCACGGTGTTAACCAGCAGGTTAGCCGCAGGAACCAGTACGTTAGTTGCTGTGGTTTGCAAAGATGCAGGAACCGCAGAAGCAGTGGTATTCAGGAAGGCAACTACCAGCGCACCGATAATCCCACAGGCAATCGCCATTTTTCTTGGGTTATGCAGTGTTTCGGTAACGTTTCGGTTTTTGATCATCAGAGCAGCAGCACCCCAGTTAGGGATGATGCGGTGGTCAACGTCTTGAGTAAACGCACCGGCAGCAACAGAAGATGCCCAGGCGTTAAAGAAGAAGCCTAAACCGAAAGAGAAGTGAGAAGCCGGATCCCCTTCACAGGAGTTCAGTTCACCCAGGGTACGGAATGCACCCATTCCTTGAACCGTTGGAGCATGGAACATACGAGCAGCACCGGCACCCAGGCCGAAACCGCAGAGACCACCGATAATCAGGGACTTTATCAGTATCTCAAAAACAGAAACAGTGGTATTTGCATCCATTTGTTTTTCCTCTAAAACATTTCTGCCGGTAGTTAAACCGGCTCGAAATGTATCTCTTGAACATTCAGCAAGGTCACGTCTAAAGCAACATCTAAAACAACAGAGTAGAATTCACGTTTACGCGGCAGAAAGAAAAACAGAAACTTCTCGTTACTCACTTTCACCGTGGCGTTAACGATTTCTACATCTTGAGGTTCGATGCGCAAAATGATGTTGGTGCTCTCTTTCAGAACCGTACGTTGTACGGAGTTCAATGCGTCAGCGATGGCTTTTTGTTTAGTGTCGCCCTTACCACTGACGCGAACTGATGTTTTCAGATGCTCTTTCATTATGCGTTGCCGTATTTTTTATTAAATGCTTTAACTAAACGCTCACCCAGCTCTTCTTTATCCATAAAACCAAAGCCCAGTACGGTGCAACCATCAGCAATAGCGGTTTCACCCTCTTCCACAGAACGCATACCGTGACGTACTTTGTAGCCATATTTGTTTTGAGCAGTAATTGCACCGGCTCCGCCGCTTCCACAGAAAGAGATTCCGATGTCGCCCTGTTCTGCATTCATCACGTCGCCCAGTTTCATATCGGCAGCTACGCCAGGAATCACGATAGCTTTACCACCAGCAGCTTCAACACCAGCAGCAACTTTTTGTCCTTTACCTAAACGATCGCCAATCACGACTACGATTTGTTTCATGTGTTCTATCTCCAATAGGATTAAGCGTTTGAACGCGCAATTTCAAAATGAACCGACAGCAGATAAGCTTCTTCAATAGGTAAGCCCGGCAGTGCATTTACCGCACGCTCGGCCAATGCCATTGATTCAGCAGAAATCTCATCAAACAGAGATTTATCTACTTCCGGCAGGGGTTCACCCGTTTTAGCCCTCAGGACCATTGCCTTGACGTGTGACTCCAGCATTTGTTGCTGAACGTCTGTGGTGTAAGCCCCTTCCTGTTTTAACCAACCGTCAATCACCGTCAGAAGTTCACTGGTAACGACTTCGGGTTCCAGATTGTCTTCCACCATGTTGAAACGAATATGACTCTCACTCATGCAACTTTATCTCTAATATTCAAACTCATTAATTATGGACGAATATCGGAATTTTGCCGCTAAACCATCTATGAAAGCAGATACTCTCAGCACGGCACTCCAGATTCAGTAAATCATACAAAATAAAAATCTGCTGTTACTGACCGGGTTTATTGTTACTTCCGATGTCAGCACACTACACATTTTATTTATTGGTTAGGAGACTGACTTTTTCCGGTTCAAAGTGGAAATAAAGTGGAAATGAACAATAAGATTGAACGTAAAGTGGAAATAAGTGGCAATGGAATATGAATGCGTTGTAACAATATCCATAGATAAAAAGAGGAATTGATTTATTATGATTAATCTATTGAAATAGAATGATAAATTGATAGTTTATTAGATAAAAAAATAGCGCCTTTAAAGGCGCTATTCTCATCAATATTGGTTATTAACGCTTCGGTTGAGCGCTTCTTCTACCGCTGTTTCTGGCAGCAGGTCTTTGGCTATGTTTCTTCACCGCACGGCGAATTTGATTTGCTTTTGTGCGACGACGGTCACGTTCCACCGGTAACTTACTTTGAGTTTCTGGTGGTAACCCAACCATTTCACGCAGGTAATTTGTCGCGTTCAGATCAAGTTCGGTCCAACCGCCACGTGGCAGCCCTTTCGGCAAGCCCAATGCACCGTAGCGAATACGAATCAGGCGACTAACCTGAACATCTACCGCTTCCCACAGGCGACGAACTTCACGGTTACGTCCTTCTGTCAGCGTGACGTTATACCACTGGTTCATTCCCTCACCACCCTGGAAGCTGATAGTGCGGAATGCGGCCATGCCATCTTCCAGCTGTACGCCTTTTCTTAACTGTTTGATTTTCTCTTCATCAACCTGACCGAATACGCGTACTGCGTACTCTCGTTCAACTTCACGACTTGGGTGCATTAAACGGTTTGCCAGTTCACCATCGGTAGTAAACAGCAGCAGGCCTGAAGTATTGACGTCCAGACGCCCTACTGCAACCCAGCGGGAACCGCGCATTTTAGGCAGACGATCAAATACGGTTGGTCGGCCTTCCGGATCTTTACGGGTACAAAGTTCCCCTTCCGGTTTGTAGTAGGCCAGCACGCGGCATACAGTTTCTTCCGGTTCACGCAGTGCAACTACATGACCATCGATACGCACTCTGATTGATGCATTGACTTCTATACGATCGCCCAAAGTGGCAATTTTGCCATCAACACTGATTCGACCAGCCTGAATCATCGCTTCGATTTCGCGACGAGAACCGTGGCCAGAGTTAGCCAGAACTTTTTGTAACTTTTCGCTCATTGAGCAACCTCGTTTGTCGCCTTCACAGGCGTCATAATAGTGATAAATCGGTGGTGCTGATTAATTTATCAGTGGATCTGAATCATACCTTATGCGGCCCTATCCATCAACGAAACGGTGTTGGATCCCCGGCGCCTTCTCTTACCACAACCGGTGACTCATCGGTCAGATCGATTACCGTGGTTGGTTGCTGGCCCAAATAACCGCCGTTGATAATTAGATCAACATGTTTTGATAATGTATCGCGAATCTCTTCCGGATCGGATTCCGCAAAGTCATTGCCTGGCAGCATAAGAGTAGTGGACATCATAGGTTCGTTGAGCTCTGCCAGCAATGCCAGCGCTATTGGGTTAGACGGTACCCGCAGACCAATGGTTTTACGTTTTTCATTCATCAGACGGCGAGGAACTTCTTTCGTCGCTTTTAAGATGAAGGTGTAATTACCTGGGGTATTATTTTTGATTAACCGAAAAGCGGTGTTATCAACATGCGCATAGGTGGAAAGCTCTGACAGATCGCGACACATCAGGGTGAAGTTATGGTTGCTGTCTAATTGGCGAATCCGACAAATACGCTCCATGGCGTGTTTATCTTCCAGCATACAGCCTAGTGCGTATCCGGAGTCTGTTGGGTAGACAATCACTCCGCCTTTGCGTAAAAACTCTACCGACTGGCTAATCAGCCGCGGTTGGGGGTTATCCTGATGGATATAAAAAAACTGACTCATGGGGACTCCTGTGGGGCCTGGCGGTTAGCGGTATTTATGTTGGGATCGGGCGCTAACGGCTTAAATCGATAATTTATTACGAAATCGTTTTATTTTAGTTCTTTGGATATTCCGGCCGTAAAAGCCTTATTGTTTATATAAACATAGTGCTCGGCCGGAAGACCGTCTGTACTTTAGTTCGGAGAGCGTCGGGCCTAGATTCCCTAGGGGCGCTCCGGCAGCTAAAGCTGCTACGACCCCAACGGAAATCTCCCCTCCGATTAGCTTTGTTAACAAACAAAATCAATTAGAGTTAACTTATTCTAAGTTTCCTGTATTACATCAACTACACAAACCAGTTATGCCATACCGGGGTGACTTTATCCGGTAGGAATAGTCGTCGTCCCAGTTCAACCCAAGCGCAGGGGTAGTGAAAATCTGAGCCCTGGGAAGCCAGTAGCTGATATTCCTGAGCATACAGTGCCAGCTGTGCGCGTTCCTGCGGGGCCTGTTGGCATTGGGAGACTTCCATTGCGTCACCGCCGGCTTGTTTAAACTCTATGATTAAGCGTCGTAACCATTTGGCCGACAGGTCATAACGGCCGGGATGGGCTAATACCGCCTGTCCACCGGCAAAATGAATGGCTTCCACCGCTTCTGTTATTGTACACCACTGAGGCGGTACATAACCGGTTTTCCCCCGGGCCAGGTAATTTTTAAATACCTGAGCCATATCGGATGCTTTGCCTAATTCAATCAGATAACGGGCAAAGTGCGCCCGGGTAATTGCTGCGTCACCGGCAAAACGCTGTGCTCCGTTTAGAGCATCGGGAATATGGTGTTTTTCCAGCCGTCGGGCTATCTCTTGTGCTCGCTCTGCTCTTCTGATTGTTTGTGCCGCTAACAGATCGATCATGGCTTTTGAATCAGGATCGATATTTAAGCCAACAATATGGATATCAAAGCTTTCCCAACCCGTTGAGATTTCTACGCCATTAATTAAACGCAGTGCCAAATCTTTTTCTTTAATAGCCAGCTTTGCAGCCGTCAAAGCGCTGGTGGTATCGTGATCGGTAATGGCCAGCACGCTGACTCGCATTTCAACCGCACGCTCAACCAACTGGGCTGGGGTTAACATACCGTCAGAGGCATTAGTATGACTGTGGAGATCGTACAGCGGAAAACGCGGCAGCTCCAAAGAGGTTGACGCTGATATCTGTTCGTTCTCTTGTGCATCAGAGGGTATTTGTGGGCTATCTAAAGACATGGGGATTTAAAATGGTCCTGCTTTACTGTCTGGTGATGTATTGAATCTCTTCAACCAAATGTTAATGCACTGGCTGGGTAATATTCGTTTAATTGCTTTATATGATAGCGCTTAATGCTGATAGCCCCTAACAGATAATAAGATTTATTTCAGATTGCTGGCAGTGTTACTTCAGCTGTTAATTTTTATTATAAAATCAAGGCTCTTATCCCATGTTTATCCTGTCTTTCTTCTATCCTGTCAGAGTACCTCATTGATTATCTTTTGCTCTTTATTCTGCCTGATTTTTATCTGAACTATCAGTTATAAATCAGAAATAGAAAAAACTGCGAATCCAGTCCGGTATTCTTCAGCAACCTTCGATATAATCACGCCAATTTCCTGCTGAATGGTAACTGAAACGATGGATTATCAACTTGATTTAGACTGGGATGACTTCTTAAACCGCTACTGGCAGAAGCGTCCAGTAGTATTGAAGAATGTTATCAAAAACTTTATTGATCCAATCTCGCCGGATGAATTAGCAGGATTGGCTATGGAGAGCGAAGTTGACAGCCGTTTGGTGAGTCAGCCAAATGGTCACTGGCAGGCCAGTAATGGTCCTTTCGAAAGTTATGACCACCTGGGAGAAAAAGGCTGGTCATTATTGGTGCAGGCGGTTAACCACTGGCATGCACCTTCTGCGGCTCTGGTTCGTCCTTTCCGTAAGTTGCCTGACTGGCGCCTTGACGATTTGATGATTTCTTTCTCCGTGCCTGGCGGCGGCGTAGGCCCGCATATCGATCAGTACGACGTATTTATTATTCAGGGTATGGGCAGTCGCCGTTGGCGTGTGGGGGATAAAAAGCCGTTAAAGCAATATTGTCCGCACCCTGCTTTGCTGCACGTTGAACCTTTTGATCCAATTATTGATGAAGATTTGGCACCGGGCGATATTCTGTATATTCCACCAGGATTCCCGCACGACGGCTTTACCCATGAAACTGCACTGAACTACTCTGTCGGCTATCGTGGTCCTAACTCTCGCGATCTGATCAGTAATTTTGCTGACTATGTGCTGGAACACGACTTAGGTGGTGAGCACTATAGCGATCCGGATCTGAAGTTAAGAGAGCACCCGGCACTGGTTGAAGAGTATGAGCTTGAGCGTCTGCGCGGCATGATGATTAATCTGATTAATCAGCCAGAAGATTTCAACCAATGGTTTGGTCGCTTCGTGACAACGTCACGCCACGAACTGGATATTGCGCCTGCTGAACCTGCATACCGTTCTGATGAAATCTATGACTCATTGGTACAAGGTGAGAGTTTAATTCGCCTCAGCGGTCTGCGCGTATTGCGTGTTGGTGATCTTTGCTTCGCTAACGGTGAACTTATTGATACGCCACACCTTGAAGCTGCCGATGCACTGTGCCGTTATCCATTAATCAGTCAGAAAGAGCTGGGTGATGCACTGGAAGATCCGGCGTTTGTTGCGGTGCTGGCTCATCTGGTAAATAGTGGTTATTGGTATTTTAATGACTATTGATGCTATCTGTTGATGGTGAGTATAAGGCCTCGCATAGAGTGAAACCTTAGTCTACTGATAAACCAGACAAATTGGCCTCAATGAATTTTCCGACCGTAAAAGCACTGTGTTTATATCGGCACTGGTAACGGTCGGTAAACAATCTGTACTTAGCTACGGAGTGCTCCGGGCCTGGCCGGGTTAGGGGCGCTTCGTTGGCTTACGCCAAGTCGACCCCAACACCCGTCCCTCCCGTCGATTGGCTATATGAAGAAACCAAACTGAACTAACTGACGTTGCCATCAGTCTGAGGCCTCGCATTATGTGAGGCCTTTTCATATCCATCTTACCGATGTGTGTCTACCTCGAAACGCTATACTGCCTTCTTAAGGCTACAGGATTTATTTTCCTCATCCTGCTCCACCGCAAAACAGGCAATTAATTGTCCGTCATAGTTCTTCAATGCTGGTTTAACTTCAAAACAGGTATCAAAGGCACGTTGGCAGCGGGCATTGAATGCACAACCCTGCGGTGGATTTAACGGGCTTGGTAGTTCACCGGTTAGTTTGATTCTTTCACGGCGTACATCCGGATTTAAGCGCGGGGTAGCAGAAAGTAACGCCTGTGTATAAGGATGGCGTGGATTATTAAAAATCTGATCTTTAGTTCCCTGCTCTACGCAGCGTCCTAAATACATTACCATTACATCATCGGCAATATGTTCAACTACCGATAAATCGTGGGAGATGAAGACATAAGAAAGCCCCATTTCCTGCTGTAAGTCCATCATCAGATTCAGTACCTGAGCCCTAACAGAAACATCCAATGCTGATACTGGTTCATCTGCCACCACGATATCCGGATTAAGCATCAACCCACGGGCGATAGCAATACGTTGACGCTGGCCGCCGGAGAACATATGCGGATAACGCTCATAGTGCTCGGTTCTCAGGCCAACTTTAGCCATAATCGCCAGCGCTTTTTCACGCCGTTCTGCTTTAGATAATGTGGTATTAATTTGCAGAGGTTCTTCCAGTATGTCACCTATCTTCTTGCGAGGATTCAGTGAACCATAAGGGTTTTGGAACACGATCTGAATTTTCTGACGACGCAGCTTTTGCGCCGCCGGATCGTGTTTCAATAGATCCTGCCCCTGATAATAAAGCTCACCTTCGGTAGGCACTTCAATCATGGTTAACATACGGCCTAAGGTTGATTTACCGCATCCGGATTCACCAACCACCGCCAGAGTTTTTCCTCGTTCCAGCGTAAAAGAGACGCCATCCAGAGACTTCACTTGTTGCTGAGCAGAGAACAGCCCGTTTTTAACTGAATAATACTTTTTCAGACCAATGGCCTGTAATAATGGATATTCCTGACTCATAGTGTTGGCCTCCCTTGATCGTCAAGCGGCGTATGGCATTTCACCTGTCTTCTGGCTTCCCCTTTTAAATCCGGCTCCTGCTGACGGCAAAGCTCAGTGGCATAGGGACAGCGAGGGCTTAACAAACAGCCTTTAGGCCGATCATATTTACCGGGAACCACTCCGGGTAACGAATTTAAGCGCTCTTTCTCACTGGAAAACTCAGGCAGCGCACGCAATAATGCTTGGGTATAAGGATGACGCGGGGTACGGAAAATCTCTTCTGCCTTACCGCTTTCCATTACCTGACCCGCATACATCACGATAATGTACTGTGCTGCTTCCGCCACCAGAGCCAAATCGTGAGTAATCAGAATCAACGCCATATTCTCGCGGCGCTGTAGCTCCAGCAGTAGCTCAATAATTTGTGCCTGAATAGTCACATCCAGCGCCGTTGTCGGTTCATCGGCAATCAATAGCTGAGGACGACAGGCGATAGCTATGGCGATCATCACCCTCTGGCTCATACCGCCAGACAGTTGATGAGGATAGTTATCCAGACGGGATTCCGGAGCAGGAATGCCAACCTGAGTCAGCAAATCTATGGCGCGCTGGCGGCGAGTTTTTCGATTGCCGCCCTGATGGATTTTCAGCGCTTCCATAATCTGATAACCCACGGTATAGCACGGGTTGAGGCTGGTCATCGGGTCCTGAAAAATCATGGCAATTTCATCGCCCACAATCTGACGGCGCTCTTTTTCAGAGATAGTACGTAGATCTCTGCCGTCGAAATGCAGGCCGTTAGCCATGACTTTTCCCGGGAAATCAATCAGCCCCATAATGGCCAGTGAACTGACCGACTTACCTGAGCCGGATTCCCCTACAATGCCAACCACTTCCCCTTTCTCGACGCTGTAACTTACGCGATCAACCGCCCGAAACGGGGTACTGTCATCACCAAAGTGAACAGACAGTTGTTCAATGTCTAATAGTGCCATTTCTTCCCCCGATTACTGCTTAAGTTTAGGGTCGAGCGCATCACGTAGGCCGTCCCCCATTAAGTTAAAGGCCAGTACGGTAAACAGAATGGCCAGTCCCGGGAATGTCACCACCCACCAGGCACTTTGAGCAAACTGTAATACGGAAGAAAGCATGGTTCCCCACTCAGGCGTTGGCGGCTGCGCGCCCATTCCCAGGAAACCTAACGCAGCCATGTCCAAAATAGCGTTAGAAAAGCCCAGCGATGCCTGAACGATCAGCGGAGCCAGACAGTTTGGCAGAATATTGATAAACATCTGGCGCATTGGGCCTGCACCCGCCACGCGGGAAGCCGTAACGTAATCGCGATTTACCTCTGACAGCACTGCAGCGCGCGTCAAACGCACATAGTGCGGTAATGATACAAAGGTCAGGGCCAGCGAAGCGTTAACAATCGAAGGGCCGAAAATCGCGACTAATACTAACGCTAGCAGCAAGCTGGGCAGAGCTAACATAATGTCTGCCACGCGCATAATGGCAATATCGATAATGCCGCCCAGATAACCGGCAATAACCCCTAAAATTACGCCAAGAATCAGCGATAAGCTAACGACCAGACAACCAACTAATAATGATAACCGGGTACCGTACATCAGGCGGGAAAGAATATCTCTGCCCACGTCATCGGTGCCTAAAATATGCTGCATGCTGCCGCCGTCCTGCCAGGCAGGTGGTGTTAACAAGGCATCCCGGAACTGCTCTGCCGGTGAATATGGTGCTAGCCATTGGGCACCAACGGCAATAATTAACATAATGATGATATAAATCATCCCCACTACCGCGCCTTTATTGCGGCGAAAGTAGTGCCAGAATTCCTGCAACGGCGTCATTGGTTTTGGCGCAGATACGGTTACTTCACTCATGATGCGCCTCCTATTTTCTATGCCGAATACGTGGATTCACCACACCGTAGAGAATATCTACCAGCAGGTTAACCAGAATTATCATAATGGCGATCAGTAATACGCCACCTTGTACCACCGGATAATCCCGGCGCTGTAAACCATCAATTAACCAACGGCCCAACCCCGGCCAGGAGAAGATGGTTTCCGTTAAAATTGCACCCACTAACAGTGTGCCTATTTGTAGTCCAATAATGGTTATTACTGGCAACAGCGCATTACGCAGTGCATGAATCACAATCACCCGAATGCGACTCAGGCCTTTGGCGCGAGCGGTACGAATGTAGTCTTCTCCCAGCACTTCCAACATTGACGAGCGAGTCATACGCACTATCACCGCCAAAGGAATGGTGCCCAGCACCAGCGCGGGCAGAATAATATGGTGAACCGCATCCCAGAAGTCACCGGGCTCCCCATACAGTAAGGTATCTACCAGCATCAGACCGGTTAAGGGTTTACTGTCATCGAGAAAAATAAAGTCACTGATACGTCCGGAAACCGGCGTCAGATTAAAGTGCACCGAGACCAGCATAATCAGCATCATTCCCCACCAAAAAATCGGCATGGAGTAGCCAGTTAATGCCAGACTGACAGATACATGGTCAAATACCGAGCCGCGTTTTACCGCAGCCAGAACGCCAACAGGAATACCGACGGCGATAGCGAATAACATCGCACAGAAGCCCAGTTCAAACGTCGCCATAAAACGAGGTACAAACTCATCCCAGATAGGGATTTTAGTATTGATGGATACCCCTAAGTCACCATGCAATAAATTGACCACATAATTGATGTATTGCTCATACAGCGGTTTATCCAGCCCCAGTTGAGCCATCATTTGTGCATGACGTTCAGCTGATATACCCCGCTCACCCGCCATTATCATTACCGGATCGCCAGGAATGACATGAATGAAAGCAAAGCTTAATAGGGTAATTCCGATGAAGGTTGGAATAATTAATCCGAAACGTCGGAGGATGAATTGAAGCATAATTGTGTATCTCAGTAGTTATTATAATTACGACAGATTATTGCTCTGTTACAGAGAGACGAGGTTTAGTCGACTGACCCCGAATCAGCAGTAATAGCCGAAACGGGGTCAGAGTTAACTACTTTTTATTTTTCAACGGACGCAGTAGCAAAAGCATGGCGACGACCATCAATCACATAGCCTTTCACTTCTTTACGTACCGGTTCAGACACGGTTGAGTGTGCAATCATCAGAGCCGGGGCCTGATCGTGCATCACTACCTGAGCCTGTTTGTACAGCTCAACACGCTTATTATGGTCAGATTCAACGCGAGCAGCCTGAATCAAATCTTCAAACGGCTTATAGCACCAGCGAGAATAGTTTGAACCATCTTTAGCAGCATCACAGCTAAACAGGGTGGCGAAGAAGTTATCCGGATCCCCATTATCACCAGTCCAGCCAATCAGCATTGCCTGATGTTCGCCATTCTTGGTGCGTTTCAGATACTCGCCCCACTCATAGGTCACAATCTTGGCTTTCACACCGATAGCTGCCCAGTCTGACTGAATCATTTCGGCCATACGACGAGCATTCGGGTTATAAGGACGCTGTACCGGCATTGCCCACAGATCGATACTGAAACCATCTGGCAAACCAGCTTCTTTCAGCAGCGCTTTAGCTTTAGCAGGATCGAACTCATAGTCTTTCACATCATCGTTATAAGACCACATTGTTGGTGGGATCAGGTTTTTCGCAGGCTGACCCGCGCCCTGGAATACTGCATCAATAATTGATTTTTTATTGACCGCCATGGTTAATGCCTGACGAACTTTCAGGTTATCTAACGGTGGCTTTAACATATTGAAAGAAAGATAGCCGATATTCAGGCCCGCTTTCTGTTGAAGAACGATATCTTTATCCTGCTTCATCTTTTCGAGATCCGCAGGGTTTGGATATGGCATTACCTGACATTCATTTTTCTGAATTTTTGCGTAACGAACAGAAGCATCAGGGGTAATTGAGAAAACTAAACGATCGATTTTTGGCTTAGTACCCCAATATTGATCGAATGCTTTATACAGAATGCGGGCATCTTTCTGATACTGCATTAACTGGAATGGGCCAGTACCGATAGGTGACAGATCGACTTGCTCTGGTTTGCCAGCTTTCATCATGGCATCAGCATATTCTGCAGAGAAAATAGAGGCAAAGTCCATCGCGATATCGGCAATAAACGGCGCTTCCGGACGAGTTAACACCATCTTAATGGTGTAATCATCGACCTTCTCAATACTTTGAATCAGATCCTTCATGCCCATATCACCAAAGTAGGCATAGTTACCGCCAGACACTTTATGGTATGGATGGTTTTCGTCTTTTTGACGCATAAAGGAGAAGATAACATCATCCGCATTAAAGTCGCGGGTTGGTTTGAAATCTTTATTACTGTGGAACTTCACGCCTTTGCGCAAATGGAAGGTGTAGGTTTTACCATCGCTGCTCACATCCCACTTCTCGGCCAGACCAGGAATGGTTTCTGTACCACCAATTTTAAACTCGACTAAACGGTTGTAGATAGGTACTGAACTGGCATCAAAGGTTGTACCACTGGTATACAGTTGTGGACTAAAGCCTTCAGGCGATCCCTCAGAGCAATATACCAATGTATTTGCCTGTGCGCCGGCAACAATACCCAGCGCAGCCAGTCCGATACTCAGATTAAGTAACTTCTTTTTCATTATTAACTCCCACGATAATAGGATGTTGTTCGCTTGCTTTGTTTACGAGCCGGTTAACGGTTGTTTCTTTGCATTTTAGTAACGCAATTTATTATTTATATTGACAGTTTTTCGATTCGACGATCAAAAAACAGTCAACGGTCAGCATAACCCTTTATGGAGATAAATAACAAATCGCATAAAAGATACATTTCATTAACATTTACGCAAATGAAGTATAGTCATAAAATTTAAATCAGAATAGTTGCCGCTATTTTGTATTTTTATACTTTAAAAGATCAAAATATCAGCATATTAAATCGTTAATGTTATTTTTTTACTCGAAATACCAGATGAGAAATCGTTGTATGTTATTTTCGCAGGAAGGGAAAAACAGGAATTAAGCGATGAAGAAAGGATTACTTTTAAAACTCTGAATATCATCACACTTTCTGAACCGGTTGGTTCACAAAATAAACAAAAAAGGTTGCACTTAATGGTGACAATGTCACCTATGGTGCAACCTGATTAATTTATTTAACTCAGAAAGCGTGAGTTTTAGCTTTATCTGCAGTTAATTCTGCAATACGCATAATAACGGAGACAGCCTTCTCCATACCATCAACCGTAACAAACTCATGTTTACTGTGAGCATTGTATCCACCGGTAAAGATATTTGGACAAGGAACTCCCATATAGGAAAGGATCGCGCCATCAGTTCCCCCTCGAATAGGGTTAATTACCGGTTCAATCTGGTTATCCAGCACCGCCTGACGAGCAATATCAATCACATGAGGATGGCGTGCTACTTCATCACGCATATTGTAATAAACATCTTTAATGTTAACTTCAATATGGCAGTCCCGGTGTAACCCTTCCCCTACCTGTTGTGCAACCTCAATCAGCATACGTTTGCGACGTTCAAAACCATCACGCTCAAAATCACGAATCAAATAGCTCATTTCAGCGTAATCAATGCTACCGCGCATCGCATTTAAATGGAAGAAACCCTGATGTCCTTCAGTATGTTCTGGTGTTTCCAGTGCAGGAAGCGCCTGTTGAAAACGTGCAGCCAGAGAAAGTGCACTAACCATCACCCCTTTTGCTTTACCAATATGTACCGCATTACCTACAATTTTAACCGTTGCCTGAGCAGCATTGAAGTTTTCACATTCCAGCTCACCTACTCCGCCGCCATCCACGGTATAGGCCCATTTAGCGCCAAATTGCTCAACATCAAAATTCTTCATGCCCTTACCTACTTCTTCATCTGGGGTAAATGCAATTCGAATATCACCATGGGGGACATTGCTACCTTTAAGGCGCGCTATAGCAGTAATTATTTCTGCTATACCCGCTTTATCATCAGAGCCAAGCAAAGTTTTGCCATCGGTGGTGATCAGGGTGTGTCCATACAGTTGATGTAATATCGGGAACATTACAGGTGATAGCACTTCATCACCAATACCCAATGCAATATCGCCACCGCGATAGTTTTCTACAATTTGCGGCCTGACACCTTTGCCTGAAACTTCTGGCGAAGTATCCATATGGGCAAGAAAACCTATGGTGGGAACTGACCAGCCAACATTTGAAGGCAGTGTTGCCATCAGGCAGCCACTCTCGTCTAACACAACATCCGTTAAACCCAGTTCAATCAATTCTTTTTGCAGATTTTTTGCCAACACGGTTTGGCCTTCCGTACTTGGAATCTGGCGAGCATTAGGCCTTGACTGAGTATCAAACGAGACATAGTGAAAAAAGCGATCGAGTAGTCTGTCCATTTTTATCCCCTTAAGTATATCCTTATCATTATGCGTATCCCTTGGTTCAATATATTGCGTCAAGTCAGTTTTAGACCTGTTTTTGCATGATATTTAAAGGAAATAGACAGCAAAAAAATAACATCCAAATGCCAATTTATTCTTTTCGGCAACTCGTTGTTAACCATTAAAAAAATTACTGATAAAAAAACAGACAATAATTGCCTAAATAGGCTTTCATTTATTAACGTCAGGGTCTATTATCCGCGCTCGAAAAATCGAATGGGGTCACTGGTTTTGGATTGGCAGAAATAAGCGGAATAAGTCAATTACGCTACACTTAATGTTTATCCATGCAGTCTTTTCCAGTGATGGTTCTATCTGCCTCAATCCACGGGATAGAGTAACTAAATTAAATGACTGATAACACCTCTATTTTACCAGTTGTCGAACTTAAAAACGTACGTAAAGCATTCGACGGTCGTGACATCATTAACCACTTTAATTTAACGATTAATGATGGTGAATTCCTGACTATCCTGGGCCCTTCCGGCTGCGGAAAAACCACAGTATTACGACTGATTGCCGGTTTAGAAACCGTCGATGAAGGGAGTATTTTACTGACTAATCAGGATATTACGCATCAGTCTGCGGAACAACGGCATGTGAATACCGTATTCCAGAGCTATGCGCTATTCCCTCATATGACGATTTTTGAAAACGTCGCTTTTGGCTTGCGCATGCAAAAAACGCCAGCAGACCAAATTACGCCTCGCGTAATGGAAGCGCTGAAAATGGTACAACTGGACTCATATGCCCAGCGTAAACCACATCAGCTTTCTGGTGGTCAGCAGCAGCGCGTTGCTATTGCGCGTGCCGTAGTGAATAAGCCAAAAGTTTTACTGCTGGATGAATCACTTTCTGCGCTGGATTACAAACTGCGTAAGCAGATGCAGAGTGAACTACAAGCATTGCAGCGTAAACTGGGTATTACCTTCGTGTTCGTTACTCACGATCAGGAAGAAGCCCTGACCATGTCTGACCGTATTGTAGTTATGCGCAATGGCCAAATCGAACAAGATGGCACTCCTCGAGAAATCTACGAAGAGCCCAAAAATATGTTCGTTGCCCGCTTTATCGGTGAAATTAACGAATTTGATGCGGTAATTATTAACCGTATTGATGAAAAACGCGTCTGGGCCAATGTTGAAGGTCGGGAGTGCGGTATTCTGACCGATCTGGATGTTCAGCCAGGGGATAAAGTTAAAGTTCTGCTTCGCCCTGAAGACCTTGCAGTTGTGGCCGTTAAAGACGGTGAAAAAGTGGATGGCCTGGTTGGCTACATTCGCGAACACAACTACAAAGGAATGATGCTGGAATCTGTCGTTGAGTTAGAAAGCGGTAAAATGGTGATGATCAGTGAGTTCTTCAACGAAGACGATCCTGATGTCGATCACTCACTGGACCACAAAGTCGCAGTGACCTGGGTTGAACGCTGGGAGGTGGTACTGGCAGATGAACTCGCACAATAAACCGTCACAGCGTAAGCTGTTTCAACAGGTTTCTATCGCAATCATCGTATCCTGGTTGGTACTGTTTGTTTTCTTACCTAACCTGATGATTATTGGAACCAGTTTCCTTACCCGGGACGATGCGAATCTCATCTCGCTGGTATTTAGTCTGGACAATTATAGTCGGCTGTTCGACCCGATGTATCTGCAGGTGATGTTGCACTCGCTAAATATGGCGTTAATCGCGACATTCTTCTGTTTGATTATCGGTTATCCGTTTGCCTATTGCATTGCCAGCATGCCGAAACGTACCCAGCCAATTATGCTATTCCTGTTGATTATTCCATTCTGGACTAACTCACTGATTCGTACCTATGGCCTGAAAATTTTTATCAGTACTAAAGGTATCCTGAACCAGATTCTGTTAGGCATTGGTTTAATCGATGAGCCGCTGCGTATCATGTACTCACAAGAAGCGGTTATCATTGGTCTGGTATACATTCTGCTACCGTTTATGGTACTTCCTCTCTATTCCAGCATTGAAAAACTGGATAAAACCTATATTGAGGCAGCCCGCGATCTGGGTGCGAAAAAGGTTCAAACCTTTGTACGCGTGATTATTCCATTAACTATGCCAGGCATTATTGCCGGTTGTTTGCTGGTTTTACTACCGGCGATGGGCATGTTCTATATTGCAGACCTGCTGGGTGGTGCGAAGAACTTACTCGTCGGTAACGTAATCAAAAACCAGTTCCTGAGATTGCGCGACTGGCCATTCGGTGCAGCAACCAGTATTAGCTTAACCATCCTGATGGGTCTGATGCTGTATTTCTATTACCGCGTAGCTAAGTTACTTAACCGGAAGGATGAACTGGAATGATTGGACGCCTTTTCCGTGGCGGCTTTATGACCGCCGTTTATGCCTTTTTGTATATTCCGATCGGTATTCTGATCGTTAACTCGTTTAACTCCGCAAAGTATGGCGTGACCTGGAAAGGATTTACTACCCAGTGGTATGAAATCCTGATGAACAACGACAGCCTGTTACAGGCTGCGGGTCACTCGGTGGTGATTGCAACATTCTCTGCCACCTTTGCCACACTGATAGGCTCATTAACGGCAGTGGCGTTATATCGCTATCAGTTCCGTGGTAAACACTTTGTCAGCGGTATGCTGTTTGTGGTGATGATGTCTCCGGATATCGTAATGGCTATTTCGCTGTTGGCACTGTATATGCTGTTGGGGTTATCTCTGGGTTTCTGGTCATTGATGCTGGCGCATATCACCTTCTGTCTGCCTTTCGTGGTAATTACCGTTTACTCTCGTCTGAAAGGTTTTGATGTCAGAATGTTAGAAGCGGCTCGCGATCTGGGTGCTACAGAGTTCACCATCATGCGCAAAATCGTGTTACCTATAGCTATGCCCGCAGTGGTAGCCGGTTGGTTGCTGAGTTTTACGCTATCGATGGATGACGTTGTGGTCTCCTCCTTTGTAACCGGACCATCCTATGAAATTCTACCGTTGAAGATTTACTCAATGGTAAAAGTAGGTATGTCTCCAGAGGTGAATGCACTAGCTACCATTATGCTGGTGTTCTCACTGATTATGGTGCTGGCCAGCCAGCTGGTTATGCGCGATCGCAATACCAAATAAGTTTATCGCCGGAGCCTTGCTCCGGCGTTTAATCTCCAATCGCTCCCTTTTAAGGAGATACGCTGAATGAAAAAGTGGTCTCATCTGCTGGCTGCAGGAGCCATGCTGCTCTCTATCGGTACTGCTCAGGCCGATAAAGATGTCGTTTATTTCTATAACTGGTCTGAATATGTTCCACCGGGATTAATGGATGATTTCACCAAAGAAACCGGTATTAAAGTAATCAACTCATCATTTGAGTCGATCGATACCATGTATACCAAGCTGAAAACCTACAAAGATGGCGCTTACGATTTAGTTGTGCCTTCAGCGTATTTCGTTGCTCGTATGCGTGATGAAGGCATGATTCAAAAGATTGATACCAGCAAACTAAAAAACTTCAAAAACATTGACCCGGCGTTACAGTCAAAACCATTTGACCCAACCAACGAATGGTCTATCCCTTACACTTGGGGTGCTACGGCTATCGCGGTGAATACTGATGTTATCGATCCGAAAACCGTTACCAGTTGGGCTGACCTGTGGGAACCTCGCTTTAAAGATCGCATTCTGATTCTGGATGATGCTCGTGAAGTGTTCCCAATTGCTTTGCAAAAACTTGGTTATTCCATTAATACCACTGACCCTAAACAAATTCAGCAAGCCTATGAAGAATTACGTAAGCTGATGCCTAACGTGGTGGTATTCAACTCCGATGCTCCGGCAAACCCTTATATCGAAGGGGATATTGATATCGGTATGTTGTGGAATGGTTCTTCATATATGGCCCGTCAGGAAGGGGTTCACCTTCAGTTTATCTGGCCTAAAGAAGGTGCCATATTCTGGATGGATAGTATGGCTATACCATCAAACGCCAAGAACGTTGAAGGTGCGCTGAAGTTAATCGATTATCTGCTGCGCCCTGAAGTTGCAGCCAGAATTGCCAATGAGATTGGTTACCCAACGCCAAACATTGAAGCCAGAAAGCTGCTGCCTAAATCGTTAACTGAAGATAAGTCACTGTATCCTGATGCCGAAACCCTTAAAAATGGTCAATGGCAAGGTTCTGTAGGTGAGTCTGGTTTATTGTATGAAACACTATTCCAGAATCTGAAAGCAGGCGGTTGATAAACGTTACGCTATTACCGCAACACAGATTAAATAATGCTGCCGGAGAAAACGTATATCGTCTTCTCCGGTATTTTTTTATCGGTTACCACCCTTTCATTTCGTCTCTTCTTATTGCTCGATTTAAAGCGGACATGATGTATATCAAGTCAAAGCGGGAATTAGACTGAAGTCTAAATTATCCCTTGTTATGATGATCTGGCATATTGTTACCGTTAATCACATTGTTTCACATGCGTGGGTTTATTTATTTCATGGTTTCCTGATATAAAGAATAAACACTCATCGCAATATTAAACATCCTGAAATTTAAGGATGACAAGAGGATAACTGGAATGGTTCAAACACTAACAAAGCAATCCGCTCTCGACCTTTTTGAGCAAATTACTGCCTTCAGCGTTAATGATTCAACACCCGGAATTACCCGTCTGGCCTACTCAAAAGAAGATGAACTGGCACATAAAATGATGATCGAAAAAATGCAGCAAATGGGACTGCAAGTTCGTCAGGATATGATGGGGAATATTTTTGCCCGTCTGCCGGGTAAAAATCCTGAGCTGCCGGCTATTGGTACTGGCTCCCACATTGACTCGGTACCTCAGGGCGGCGCTTACGATGGTGTTATCGGCGTTATTGCTGGCTTATATGCTATCTCCCAGTTTAAACCTCAACAATTAAAACGCTCCCTTGAGCTGGTTATCTTCCGCGCAGAAGAGTCCAGTCGTTTTGGCTTTGCCTGTATGGCCAGCAAAGTGATGGCAGGTCAGGCCGACTTTGATAAGTGGGCAAAAAATACCGACAGTGAAGGTAATAATATTTTTCAGGTGTTAGATAACTGTGGTTATCAAAGCCAGAAGCTGGATGAGTGCCGTCTGCCTGCAGATTACTTCGATGCTTTTATCGAAACTCATATTGAACAAGGCAAAGTGCTGGAGCATCAACATAAGCGTATCGGTGTAGTTAACGGTATTGCTGCCCCATGTCGCTATCGCGTTGAGGTTCACGGCCATGCGGACCATTCCGGCGCAACACCAATGTCTCAGCGTCACGATGCGTTAGTGGCCAGTGCCGCTATTATCACTGATATAAATACCGCAGCCTGTTATGAATCAGCTTATGGCACTGTGGGCACCGTTGGTCGTCTTGACGTAACGCCTAATGCGATTAACGTTATTCCCGGCGATGTAACCTTCTATGTGGATATTCGTGGCGTTGATAAAGCCAGCGTAAATCGCGTTGTGGCTAAGTTCCTCTCATCTGTAGAGCATGCTAAAGCGGCACAGGATGTGGTGATTCATGTTTCCGAGCTGGCGAATGATATGCCGGTGTTGATGAAAGATGAAATTGTGCAACGTCTGGAGCGTATTTGTCAGGAGCACAGTGTTCCTTACGTTACTATGATGAGTGGCGCGGGCCATGACACTATGTATATGGCACAAGACTTCCCGGCAGGCATGCTGTTTATTCCTTCAAAAGAAGGTGTGAGCCACCACCCGGATGAGTATAGCGAGTTTGAAGATGTGATTCTGGCGGCGGAGATTCTGCGGCAGGCTATGGGGGAGTTAGCGGATATTTAGTAGGTTCTGTTAGATTCCGGGATATTCCGGCCGTAAAAGATTATGTGCATACATTATCATTGTGCTCGGCCGGAAGGGCCTGATACTCAGCTTTAGAGTGCGTCGGGCCTAAATTCCCTAGGGGCACTTCGTTGGCTTACGCCAAGTCGACCCCAACGGAAATTTCTCCCTCCGATTCGCTTTGTTCAAAAGACAAAATCACAAACAGATATTCAGGGCATAGCCCTGAATATCAAACAATATTTTGACCTTTTCTGTTGACCTTTAAGAGCACTGGAATTCAGTTGACGACTGAGAGAGGGTAGCACGGCCAACAGGGATGTTGCCCGAGGCGCAGCGACGTCGGGAGCGGCTCTGCGCCGGTGCGTAAGCCCGAACGAAGAAGGAAGGCAGTCGCGTAGCGACCTGGATTCGTGTGCGAAGGCGCGGAGGTGCAGGAGGCGTTAAGGCGACGCCTCCTGCACCTCCGCATGAAAGTTTGGTAAGACACTACTCTATTTGCGGGCGAAACTGACTCAGAACTCAACTATTCATCATCCTCGAACTAGACTGAATACCTAACTTCTTGCCTTCAACCTCAACTGCAATATCGGATACGCCTTCCCCATACCATCCCGTTCAGATCGCGCCACCACCTCAAACCCACAATTAAGATAGAAACCAACGGCCTGTGGGTTTTGTTCGTTTACATCTACCTGGGTGATATGTTTCTGAGCAATAGCATAGTTTAATAGTCGTTTACCCAATCCCTTACCACGACAGTCCGGATCGATAAACAGCATTTCGATTTTATCTTCTGCTATACCAATAAATCCGCTGATCTGGCCCCCTGTAGTTTTGGTGCAAAACAGCGTTACCATTGGCAGAAATTCATTCAATATTAGCGGGCGAAAGAACAGGATATCTTCTTCTGATAAAAAATCATGAGTGGCTCTGACAGAGCGTTCCCATAGTTCGGTAACTTCCGGATACTCTGCTGCAGTAACCGGAAATATCAGATTATTGTTCATCTTATATGGCCTTTGTAATTGTTTTTTAGTTAAAGATGATCGGGTATATCAAATAATTAGGGTTTAATGGTTAATAAACAATCCCTCATTTATTAACCACCTGCTGTCATTACTTCTTTACACAATCAGTCGCGATAGTATTTAAAAAAGTATCCTGGATATATTTCGGTACCACTTCACTGGCTAATCCATAGTGTTTTTCCGTAAAGCTACTGCCAACCTGGCTCTCTTCCAGATTCAATTCTACGGTATGGGCGCCATATAAACGGGCACTACGTACAAATCCAGCGGCAGGATACACATGTCCTGAAGTGCCAATGGCAATAAAATAATCTGCTTCAGCAATCGCCTGATTGATTTTATCCATTTCAAATGGCATTTCACCAAACCAGACAATATGCGGACGCATCGGTTGCGGAGGCTGACAACAGTCACAGAGATCGTTAACCGACAAATCCCCTTTCCACTCGCTAACCTTGCCTGATTTAGTACAACGAACTTTCATTAGCTCACCATGCATATGAATAATTCGCATATTACCAGCGCGTTCATGTAAGTTATCGACGTTTTGCGTAATTAGCAGAAAATTATTGCCCAGAACGTCTTCCAGTTTCGCCAGCGCTTTGTGTGCTTCATTAGGTTGTATTTCAGGATTAAGTAATTGGCGGCGGCGGGCATTATAGAATTTTTGCACAAGTTCTGGATTGGCAATAAAACCTTCCGGAGTCGCAACATCCTCAATGCGATGCTCTTCCCATAATCCATCTGATGCACGGAAAGTACGTATGCCGGATTCAGCTGAAATACCGGCACCGGTTAATACCACTACCGATGGATTTTGGCTGGCTTTCACCTCTTCACAGGCGAAACATAGCACGCTGTGGTAATAACGCATACGATGGCGCTGATGTCGTATATGTTTCACTCTTGAACGAAACAAACGGCGATGAACTCGCATTGCTACAAACTCCTTTTATTACCCGGATTTAATCCAATAAATTTAAAAATGCGGCACCACGAACACCGCCAGAATCGCCCCAGCGGGCTTTTTCGATACGAGGTACTTTTGCCACGCTTAATAAGTGTGGCTTAATTCGCTCTGGTAACAAAGGATACATCTCATCAAAGTTAGATAATCCACCGCCAATCACCACTAAGTGTGGATCGAGAACGGTAAATATATTGGCCAGACAAACCGCCAGTAAATCTAAGAAACGCTCAACATGTTCAACTGCTTTTGCTTCTCCCGCCCGGTAGTGCTGGATAATTTGTTGAGCCGGCAATTTTTCACCGAAGAAATGCTGATACACCCATTCAAATCCCCGACCTGAAATATAGTTTTCGATACAACCGGCATGACCACAACCGCAGGCTACCCGAGGTATATCTCTACCCAGCACTTCCAGCGCATCAACCGGCAATCTCAGATGCCCAAACTCACCAGCGATATAGTGACGACCGCTAAAAGTTTTTCCGTTAATAACAATACCGCCGCCAACACCAGTTCCCAGAATAATACCTAATACGCTGGCGTATTGACGAAACTCACCATCCCAGGCTTCTGACAGGGCAAAACAGTTAGCATCGTTATCAATTCGTACCGGACGCTGAATTAAGGCAGCCAGATCCGCAGCTAATGGCTTACCCATCGCGGCTGGAACATTAGCGGTAAACAGTTTTCCGGTTTCTCCATCGGGCATGCCGGGAATACCGATCCCTACTTTACCCTGACATCCTAATTGGCTATCGGCTTCAAGAACCAGCTCTGATAATACTTTCAATAATGCCGGGTAGTCATCACGAGGAGTAGGAACCCGTTTTTGAATCAGACGGTGATGTTGTTCATCAAAAGCACCGAACTCTATTTTGGTACCGCCCATATCAAAGCCGTAGTACATATCTCTTCCCTTCTCACTTATCAGGTGATCTATTACTGTCCGCTCAGCACACGCGCAGGATCGATACGGCTTGCTCGTCTGGCTGGATACCAACTGGCAATCAGGCTCAGGATAATCGACGTTACCAGTACACTAACCACATCAAGCAAATGCAGTTCAGACGGTAGAAAATCAATAAAATAGACGCCGCCGGATAAAAAATGATGCCCAATCATGTTTTCTATTATCTTAATAATATTAGTGAGCTGCATGGATACGATCACTCCCACTACCACACCACTGATACTACCAATCAGACCCGCCATTAAGCCGTACCAGATAAACACCGAACGAATCAGTCGGTCTTTCGCTCCCAGCGTTCTCAATACCGCAATATCTGAACTTTTATCTTTTACTGCCATCACCAGCGTTGAAACAATGTTAAAACAGGCAACACCAATCACCAGAATCATCGCCAGATACATGATGCTGCGTACCAGTTGAATATCGCGGTACATATAGCCATAGGTTGAAATCCAGCTACGATAATAGGCATATTTACCCGTCGCTTCTACCGCACGCTTAGAGACCACATTAGCGGTGAAAACATCATTCGCTTTAAATGCGATACCGGTGACACTATTTCCCATCTCCAGATATTGCTGAGCATCGCTCAGTGGCACCATACCAAAGCTATGGTCGAGCATTCCACTCAACTGTAAAATTCCCACAATATGCAAGCGAATGCGCTGCGGCTGACCGATCTTCATTTCACCGCTTGGGTCGCTGCTTGGGATCATAACCGTCACCCAATCACCTTGCTTTACATTGAGTTCGTCGGCAATGCCTTTGCCCAGAATCAGTTGCTGCTCACCAGATCTAAACTCTTTCCAGGCATTGTCTTGTACGAACTGCGGTAAGGCGCTCAGTTTCTCTTCCTGATCCGGTTGAACACCACGAACCTGGATAGCTCGCAGTTGAGTACCGCTTTCAACCAGACCGGTAAATGAAATAAAAGGCGCTGCCGCAGCCACACCATCCGTCTGTTCAACCTGTTTTAATGCAGCAGGCCAGTCATTAAATGGTTGATCGACGGCCTCAATTTCACCATGGGGAACGACTGCCAGAATGCGGTTCTTCAGCTCACGTTCAAAACCGTTCATAGCGCTCAGGCCAATAATCAGTACCGCTACACCCAGCGCAATACCAATAGTCGAAATAATGGATATCAGTGATACCATTCCACTACGGCGGCGGCCACGGCTAAAACGAAGTGCAATTTTTAACGACAGCGGTGCAGCAGACATTACTCAGCCTCCAGCATCATTGACTGCTGACTCAGGTGGCCATCACGCATTTCAAGCTGACGATCGAGGCGACGGGCCAGTTTTAAGTCATGAGTGACTACCAGAAATGCCGTACCCTGTTGACGATTCAGGTTTCCTAACAGTTCGAAAATACTGTCTGCGGTGCGTTGGTCAAGGTTACCGGTAGGTTCATCCGCCAGTACCAGCGCAGGATTATTGACCAGTGCACGAGCGATCGCTACCCGCTGACGCTCTCCACCAGAGAGTTCTGACGGGCGATGTGCCGCACGTTTTTCCAGCCCAACAGCAGCCAGCATTGCTCTGGCACGATCTTCTGCTTCGGAAGGTTTAACCTGACCAATCATTAGTGGCATTGCTGCATTTTCTAACGCGGTAAAATCTGGCAATAGATGGTGGAACTGATAGATGAATCCTAACTGTGTATTACGCAGTTCTGCTTTGGCGGTTGAACTCATAGAACTCAAAGAACGACCTTTAAAAATCACATCTCCTGAGGTTGGCGCATCTAATCCACCAAGCAGATGTAATAACGTACTTTTACCCGAGCCAGAACTACCGACAATAGCCATTAATTCACCGGGAGCCATTGAAAAAGTAACATCTTTCAACACTTCGGTTTTTAATTTGCCTTCCTGATAGGTTTTGCAAAGGTCTATACATTGCAGTAACAAAGATTTATTCATAGCGTAATGCCTCTGCGGGTTGTACGGCGGCAGCCCGCCAGGAAGGATAAAGCGTGGAAAGCAGCGCCAGTCCCATAGAGAACAGCGCAATAATAATCACCTGAGAATAATTGATAACCACCGGCAGACCCGCCCCGGACAGAGAACGCCCAATAAACGGCATGAGTACATTCAGGTTACCGGCGAGAAGAACGCCCAATAATGAGCCTGACAGTGCACCAATGATGCCTGCGGTAGCCCCCTGAACCATAAAGACACTCATAATATGTCGACGTTTAAGCCCCTGAGTTTTCAGGATAGCGACTTCCCCTTGTTTCTCCATCACCAACAGACTAAGAGAAGTAACAATATTAAAAGCAGCTACGGCGATAATCAGGCCAATCAACAGCCCCATCATGTTTTTTTCCATCCGTACTGCCTGGAACAGTTCGCCTTTACGCTCCCGCCAGTCTTTCATCACCAGTCCTTCCGGCAATGGTTGTTGGCTAAGAGAAACTACATCCAGTGGTTTTTGCATATATAGACGCCAGCCGCTGATATTACCAGCCGCATAACGCATCAAACGAGAAGCATCCTGTTGATTCACCAACAACTCACTGGCATCAACTTCGCTACCGGCAGCAAAAGTACCAATAACCGTAAATAAGCGTTGGCTGGGAATTCGCCCCATTGGCGTAAACTGGCTGGCTCCGGTTACCATAACTCTGATTTGATCGCCCAGCTTGATACCCAACTGTTCCGCCAGTTTCTCACCAAGAATTACCCGATAGCTGCCCGGTTCCAACTGAGAAACGTGAGCGCCGTATACCGCACCCGCCAGTGGGTCATTGTCTTCTTTATTTATCCCCAGCATGACGCCAACAGAGAGCCCTTTGGCGCTTTGTAAAATGACATCACCCGTAGTTAACGGAACAATGCGTGTGACACCCGGCAGCGATGATAGTTGGGTTATTGGATGTTCCTGAGGATTGATATTCCCCTGTTTGGTGGTGACTAACGCCTGTGGCATCAGCCCTAAAATATTCTTTTCCAGTTCCTGTTCAAAGCCATTCATTACCGATAATACGGTAATCAACGCCATCACACCGAGAGTAATACCGATGGTGGATAACCAGGATACAAACTGGCTAAACCGGTCTGTCGCTCTTCCACGCATGTAGCGCAGACCTATAAATAACGCAACGGGTTGATACATTAAGATCTATTTACTCTTTTTATGGACGCTCACCTGTAAGTGTTCCCGGTAAGTCAGTCAGCCAGTAATAAAAATCATCGTATTATGACGAAACGCTTTCATTGCATTATCGCTCAGGGATAATAAAGGCTGATGGCACTTTATGGAACCTTTAAGCGCTTATCTGCCGATATTTCTTCCGGGCGCATTTTATCATTGATATACCAATGGAAAAATCCCCGTTACCCTAACCTTTACACAGATTTAAATCTGATTTCACCGGACAACACCCCATAGATTAGATTAAAATAGAATGCACCATGACCTGTGCCATGATGCACAGCGTTACATTCACTCAGCCAGATTGGTATGGGATTGCGCATTCAATGCCCGTCCCTACAGGTTTAGTTACCGACCAGATAAAGAGATTTTATTACAGAATGTCCCTTCAACATCGTTTTACGTTACCAGAGCGCCCGGGTGATCTGCGTCAGATCGGTCATTTATACGGTTCTTCCATTGCGGTTATCAGTGCTGAAATTATTAACCGGCATTCTGGTCCGGTTCTGTTAATTACTGCGGATATGCAGCAGGCTCTGCGAGTTAACGATGAACTGCGCCAGTTTACCCGTAAGCCTGTGACGGCACTGCCGGATTGGGAAACACTGCCTTATGACAGTTTCTCTCCCCATCAGGAAATAGTCTCTTCACGCCTTTCCAGCCTTTATCAACTACCGCAGATGCAAGATGGCGTGATGATTCTGCCGGTTAACACCCTGATGCAAAAAGTTTGCCCTCATGCGTTTTTGATGGGGCACGCGCTGGTGGCGAAAAAAGGCGATCGTTTATCGCGGGATAATTTGCGTTCTCAACTGGAACAGGCGGGTTATCGCTCGGTCGATCAGGTACTGGAACACGGTGAATTTGCTACCCGTGGCGCCCTGCTGGACCTCTTCCCTATGGGAAGCGAAGAACCTTACCGTCTGGACTTTTTTGATGATGAAATCGACAGTATTCGCCTGTTTGATGTAGATACTCAGCGCACCCTGAACGAAGTGGAGCATATTAATCTCCTGCCAGCCCACGAGTTCCCAACGGATAAGAATGCGATTGAGTTATTCCGTAGCCAGTGGCGTGAGCAATTTGAAGTACGACGTGACCCGGAGCATGTCTATCAACAGGTCTCTAAAGGTGTCTGGCCTGCCGGTATCGAGTACTGGCAACCGCTGTTCTTTAGCCAACCTCTTCCAGCTCTGTTTAGCTATTTACCTGACAACACTCTGTTAATCAGTCTGGGAAATATCGAACAGGCCGCTGAACGTTTCTGGGCTGATGCTTCTCAGCGTTTTGATAACCGCCGCGTCGATCCAATGCGCCCTCTTTTGCCACCAGAGAATCTGTGGCTACGCGTTGACCAGCTATTTGCTGAATTAAAACAGTGGCCGCGTATTCAGCTTGACCATGAAAGCGTTAGTAAAAAAGCGGGCAGCCTGAATCTGGACTATCAGCCGTTGCCGGATATTGCCGTTCAGCATCAGAATAAATCGCCATTAGATAATCTGCGTCGCTTTATTGAGTCTTTCCAAGGGCAAGTGGTGTTCTCAGTGGAAAGTGAAGGCCGTAGAGAAACACTACAAGAGCTGTTAGCACGTATTAAGTTACGTCCGGTGTTAATTGATGAACTAACTCAGGCGCAACAGCCGGGACAGTATCTGATGATTGGAGGCTGTGAACACGGTTTCCTTGATAATAACAATCAGCTTGCCGTCATATGTGAAAGCGACCTGTTAGGCGAACGCATTATGACTCGCCGTCAGGATAATCGCCGGACAATCAATACCGATACGCTGGTGCGTAATCTGGCGGAACTTCGTCCGGGTCAACCGGTAGTTCATCTTGAGCACGGTGTTGGCCGTTACGCTGGGCTGACTACATTAGAAGCTGGCGGGATAAAAGCTGAATATTTGATTCTGACTTATGCCGGTGAAGACAAGCTGTATGTTCCGGTCTCTTCTTTACATCTGATCAGTCGTTATTCTGGTGGTGCTGAAGAAAATGCACCGTTGCATAAGTTGGGTGGTGAAGCCTGGAGTAAAGCGCGACAAAAAGCGGCAGAAAAAGTACGTGATGTTGCGGCAGAACTTCTGGATATTTATGCCCGTCGGGAAGCTAAACCGGGATTTGCCTTCAAACAGGATCGCGAACAGTATCAGCAATTCTGCGAATCATTCCCTTATGAGCCAACGCCAGATCAAATCAATGCTATTGGCGCAGTATTAGGGGATATGTGTCGAGCTAATGCCATGGACCGTCTGGTGTGTGGTGATGTTGGCTTTGGTAAAACCGAAGTCGCAATGCGGGCCGCATTCCTTGCGGTTATGAATAATAAGCAAGTTGCTATTCTGGTACCAACGACACTATTAGCTCAACAGCATTACGATAACTTTCGCGATCGCTTTGCCAACTGGCCTGTTCGCATTGAAGTGATGTCGCGCTTCAGAACGGCTAAAGAGCAGCAGCAAATTTTAGAGGCTGCCGTCGAAGGTAAAATTGATATTCTGATTGGTACCCACAAATTACTTCAAAACGATCTGCGCTGGAAAGATTTAGGCTTATTAATTGTTGATGAAGAGCACCGCTTTGGTGTACGCCAGAAAGAGCGTATTAAAGCTATGCGGGCCGACGTGGATATTCTGACATTGACCGCCACTCCGATTCCCCGCACCTTAAATATGGCCATGAGCGGTATGCGCGATCTGTCTATTATCGCCACCCCACCAGCTCGTCGTTTAGCGGTAAAAACCTTTGTCCGTGAATATGATGACCTGATTATTCGTGAAGCTATTTTGCGAGAAGTGTTACGTGGTGGACAGGTCTATTATCTCTACAATGACGTAGCCAGTATTAATAAAGCCGCGGAACATCTGACTCAGCTAGTGCCAGAAGCCCGTATCACCATTGGTCACGGCCAAATGCATGAACGAGACCTGGAACGAGTGATGTCCGACTTCCATCACCAACGTTTTAACGTTCTGGTATGTACCACCATTATTGAAACTGGTATTGATATTCCAAATGCCAATACCATCATTATTGAACGTGCCGACCGTTTTGGACTGGCGCAGCTTCATCAGTTACGTGGACGTGTGGGTCGTTCTCATCATCAGGCTTACGCCTATCTGTTAACACCACATCCAAAAGTGATGACTACTGATGCGGTTAAACGTCTTGAAGCCGTTGCATCACTGGAAGATCTGGGTGCCGGTTTTGCCTTAGCGACCCACGATCTGGAGATCCGTGGTGCCGGAGAGCTACTGGGAGAAGATCAAAGCGGCCAAATCACCACTATCGGTTTCTCTCTGTATATGGAATTACTGGAAAGTGCAGTAGATGCTCTGAAAGATGGCCGTGAGCCATCATTAGAAGATCTGACACAAAGCCAGACCGATGTGGAATTACGCGTCCCTGCTCTGTTACCAGATGATTATATGCCGGACGTGAATACTCGCCTGTCATTCTACAAACGCATTGCCAGTGCAATGACCGAAGACGATCTGGACGAACTGAAAATCGAACTGATTGATCGTTTCGGTCTGTTGCCCGATGCAACCCGTAACTTGCTACAAACCGCCGCCATACGCCAACGTGCTAAGAAACTCGGAATTAAGCGCATTGAAGGAAATGAAAAAGGTGGATTTATCGAATTCAGTGAACGCAACCATGTTGACCCAAGCTATCTGATTGGTCTGTTGCAGAAACAACCACAGCGCTACCGTCTGGATGGTCCAACTAAACTGAAGTTTAATATCGATCTAACCGACAGAATAAAGCGGTTAACGTTTATCAGTGAATTACTGGGGAATTTTGAACAACATCGGTTGGCATCTTAATTAATCAGCTCTGATAATGCGTTAATTTAAAGGGGAATTCAGCTATCAACTGGATTCCCCTTCTCATTTAGCATTAGACCAGGCTATTAATGCAACTTCAGTCTTGGTCGAATAATCCGGTTAATACTTCCCACCAAAACAATCAGTCCGGTCTTCACACAACCAAACAGCGCTACCTGATGCATACGGTACAGAGAAATATAAGCCAGTCGAGCCAGGCGACCTTCGATCATCATTGAGCCTTTAGTCAGGTTCCCCATCAGGCTGCCAACGGTACTGTATTTCGACAATGAGACCAGCGATCCGCGATCGGTATAACGATAGTTTTTCAAGGTGCCGCCGTTCAGCAGAGCCATAATATTGTGGTAACACAGCGTTGCCATTTGATGCGCAGCCTGAGCGCGCGGAGGAACGGGTGTGCCATCATCTTGCAGACAGTTAGCACAATCACCTAAAGCGAAAATAGAAGGATCACGCGTGGTTTGTAATGTCCGTTCAACCACTAACTGATTAATACGATTAGTTTCAAGACCTGCGATATCTTTTATAAAGTCAGGTGCTTTAATACCTGCTGCCCAAACCAGCAGATCGGCTTTAATAAACTCACCGTCTTTAGTATGCAGACCATTAGCATCAGCACTGGTTACCATGGTTTTGGTTAATACATTAACGCCTAAATTGGTCAATTCCTGATGGGCAGAGGAAGATATACGTACTGGCAATGCAGGCAGAATACGTTCACCCGCCTCAACCAGAGTAACGTTTAGCGCTTTACTATCCAGCCCTTTATAACCATAGCTGTGCAACTGTTTTACCGCATTGTGCAACTCAGCTGACAGCTCAACACCCGTTGCCCCACCGCCAACAATTGCAATATTGACACGTTCTTCTTCATGAGGTTGGGAAGAGAACTTCAGGAACAGGTTCAGCATTTTATTATGGAAAAGTTGAGCCTGTTTTGGATTGTCCAGATAGATACAGTGATCTTTTACGCCTGGCGTACCAAAATCATTAGAAACGCTGCCCAATGCCATTACCAGAATGTCATAAGATAAATTGCGCTCAGGTACCAGTTCCTCCCCTTGCTCATTATCGATACGCGCCAGACGAATATGCTTCTCATCACGGTTAATATCGATCAACGTGCCCAGTTGAAAACGAAAAGCGTTGTTTCTGGCATGAGCCAGATAACTTAATGCGTCGACACCATCATCTAATGCACCGGTTGCCACTTCATGTAGTAAAGGCTTCCATAAATGACTGTGATTACGATCCACTAAAGTGATCTCAGCCTTACCTTTACGACCCAGCTTTTTACCCAGACTGGTCGCAAGCTCAAGGCCACCCGCGCCACCGCCAACAATGACAATTTTTTTAGTTTCTGTTTCCACGTTAATATCTCACTAAAAAATAAACCACAAATTCGGGTAATGGTTTTCTCTCATCGCCTTTTAAAACAACAGCCCGACTTGATTCTCATTACTACATTGGAGACAGAATATCATAATTGGGCATTTGGTCATACCAAATTTGATATAAATCAATTTATGTAAAAATCACACACTTTCGAACTATTCGTGCAAACAACAGGCATAAAAAAACCGGCAACAAAACTGGCTGCCGGTTGATTATATGAAAGTAAAATTAACGTTGTTTAAACGCTTTTATAGCCTGCAGATGGGTGGATATCTCTTTAAACTTATGCCCCTGCTTTTCATCCCAAATCAATGGGTAATATGGGCTAAGTATTTCTGCACTACGCTGGCTATCCAGCGCTTCATCATGGCGGGAAAGGATCACCAGACAGTTATCCTGATTTTTGGTACGGAACTCATCCACACACTTAGTTGCAATATCCAGATACTCTTCCGGACGATCAATCTTTCCGGGCATATTCTCATGAGGAAACAGATTAGGATTGAAAATGGTTTGGCGAATACCGCACAAGAATCCTATTCTTTCAGCCCAAAAGCCTCCAAGCCCTACGCCACAAATCAACGGCGAACTATCATCTGATTGCTGAACTGCCTTATCTGTTTCTTTCAATAAATACTGCATATCATGACGCGGATGGCGCGTGCTATAACTGATAAAGCGCACATCCGTATCAATAAACTGTAGCTGTAAGACCTTCTCATGATTCCCCGGACTGGTTGAATCAAAACCGTGTAAATAAATAATCATATTTAGCCCCACTAACTACCGGTGTATGACATCATTACCTTATCTTGCCCAAAAAGCGTGTTTCTGTTCAACCTTTTTATCAATTCAGCCTTGTCTTTCTTTCATCTGCTGTTTGTGCTGTTCCCAACGTTCGCTTAGCTCACTCAACTGCTTATTAGCCTGTTTCCAGCGAGGTAATGCCAGTAAGTCACGACGAGTCATCTTATTTTTATGATAAAGCGGGATAATTCTTTCAGCATGAATACGCATATCGGAAGGTAAGCCATCTAAAACACTGACAGCACCTTGCCGGTTATTACATACCAGAATCATATCGCATCCGGCATCTAAAGCCGCCTGTCCACGTTCGGAATAACTTCCCATAATGGCGGCGCCTTCCATTGACATATCATCAGAAAACACCACGCCGCTAAAGCCCAATTGTTCACGCAAAATATTCTTTAACCAGTAAGGTGAACAGCTGGCCGGACGCGGATCTACTTCACGATAAATCACATGGGCTGGCATGACGGCATCCAGAAGTTCTGCCGAGAACAAATGACGGAATACCGACATATCTTTATCAAATAGTTGCTGATAAGTACGGCTATCTATCGGTGTTTCTTTGTGAGAGTCAGCAGACACTGCCCCATGCCCGGGAAAATGTTTACCGGTTGCACGCATTCCTGCGCTATTCATTCCCTGAATAAACTGACTGGCTAACAACATAACAACTTCCGGATCGTTGTGGAATGAACGATCGCCAATTGCCGCACTGGTATGGCCGACATCAAGTACGGGCGCAAAGCTGATATCGATATCCATAGTGGTCAGTTCTGCCGCCATTAACCAACCAGCTTCCAACGCCATCTCTTCAGCCTGACGATCTTCCAGCAGTGCAGCAAATGATTGTGGAGCCGGTAATTGAGTGAACCCTTCACGGAAACGCTGCACTCGACCACCTTCCTGATCCACTGCCACTAACAAACGATGGTGAGACGCTTCTCTGACCTGACGAACCAGTTCGGCTAATTGCTTAGGATCGTGAAAGTTACGGGCAAAAAATATTAAACCACCCACTAAAGGGTGCTTTAATATCTCACGCTCTTCGGCATCAAGCTCATAGCCGACAACATCTAACATCACTGGTCCCACATTAACCTCACTTTTAATACATTGAATTAATATACATCCGGGCGAGTTATATAGTTGATTATGTTTAAAACAACCGCCCTGTTATAAAAACAGGCTAAACCTGCACCAAACAGATTTAGCCCTTAATCAAATTAGTCTGATACGTAATTCACTTCATCAACGCTGGGTATTTCCCTGACCAGACCAGATAATTTCACCCGTTGAAGTCTGCAGCAATTGGATCATGATTTCCGGCAGACTTGGGTTACCGCTAGCCGATGCATAAACCACATATTTAGCACCTAAATATCGGGCTAAACTTACTGCTTTTGCCCGGGAAACCAAACTATCATCCCCTTGCAACCCTAGCGCCTGACGAGCTTCATTTAGTTTACTCTCAGGTACCAACTCAAAATGGCTGTTGGATTGCATGGCTTCTTTTAATGCATCCGTAGCATCTACCGTTGAAATACTGCCGGAAGTATTATTTTTTACCTGATTCAGTAGCAAAATACCGTTATTGGTTTCTGCTGCAGAAGCGCTAATCATCTTATTAACCAGCGGTTGTACACTAGCCATCCAGTTAATAGGTGCTTCTGGTGGTGGCAATGTAGGCGGTGTTGGCGGTGGCTGATACGGCGGTTGAGCTGGCGGTGGAGGTGTTACCACTACCGGCGGCTTAGGCTGGGGCTTAGTACCCTGACAACCAGCAAGCGCTAAAACCGCTAAGCTTAATCCCAAAAACAAAATCTTTTTCATTCTCAGCTCCACTTAACGGGACAGCATTGGCCCCAGAACTTTACCACCCAGCAAATGCATATGGATGTGATAAACCTCCTGGCCCCCATGACGATTACAGTTAACGATCAGTCGATAGCCATCTTCTGCAATACCTTCCTGTTCAGCAATTTTCGAAGCCACGACCATCATTCTTCCCAGTGCTTGCTCATGTTCTGGTTTCACATCATTGACGGTTGGGATCAGAATATTAGGAATAATCAAAATATGGGTTGGTGCCTGTGGAGAAATATCACGAAATGCCGTTACCAGTTCATCCTGATAAACGATATCTGACGGGATTTCACGACGAATAATTTTACTAAAAATAGTCTCTTCAGCCATAGGTGCCTCTTATATAGAAATAAGCATGAGTCAGATGCTTTCAGTATGAGTGAGATAATCCTGCTGTTTCAAGTTTTACGATAAATGAAAAGCATCAATAATCAGCGTTAAGCCTGCAATAGCTGCGATTGCAATTAAAAAATAGCGTAGATGGAATCTTGCCCCTCTGGCTGCCAGTACCAGACAACCAACCAGAATAATTATGCGAAAAATTGACTCTGAATCCATGATACCTGTCCCTAAATTGCCAGAACGTACTAGCAGCAACTAATTAAATATTGGCGGATTATAGCCCGAATCAGCGGGGAGCACTATGGCACTACGATAATGACAGAAAATATTATAAAAACGGCCTCCAAAGGAGGCCGTAAGTAAACAGGATATTTAACTATAACGTAGACAATTAGAAACGACCTTGCACACCTACGTGTACAACATAACCATCAAAATCGCCTTCAAAGCTTTGCAGATATTTCGCATCCATATAGAACGAGGTGTTCTTAGTTGCATTAGCTGTCATACCTGCACCTGCTTGCCACCAGGTAGAATCAAAGTCAGCTTTAACATCAGTACCACCAACATTAACGCTAGGATCTTTACCAATGGTAGAAACAGCATCTAATGTCAGATAAGGTTTAAAGAATTCACTGTCTTTATCCATTGCCTGATCGCGGAAGAAACGGATACCTGCACGTGCTAAACCACCATTGTAATCATCACCTTTAATATCAGAAATCTCATCGCTGAAATTCTCTGAGGTCAGATATTGATAAGCAATTTGGCCCTGCGGTTCAATTTTCCAGTTTTCAGTTACGCCGAACGGTTTACCAGCTTCCAGAGAAACAATAGCACCGTAACTCTTCTGATCTGCGTCATAACGACTGTTATAGCTGTTATCGTAATAGGTGAATTGAGTGACTGCATCGATATAGCCACCATCTTGAGCATAACGGGTATAATAACCACCGATGCTGTAAGCGTTTGTGGTGATATCGCCAGTATTAATACTTTCACCAGCAGCAGTACGGCCTTTATCTTTCGCTTTAGTATGTTCCTGACCTAAAGTTACAGTCAGACCACCAGTAACAGATGTACCAGCTTCAGTGGTGCTTTGATAAATATCACGACCAAACTGAGCAAACATGGTATCAACATCATAGTTAAAGCGGCCAGATTTAGACTCTAAATGACTGCCACCAAAACGACCCCAGGTTTTATTATCAGAACCTCTGGCGAACTGTTGAGTATCGCCCATACGCTCATGCAGAGTGCCAATAGTTTGGTAGCCGTAAAGCATGTTGACATAAGGTGCAGCGATATATCCAGGCACTTCCTGACGATAAGACTTAGCCGTATCTTGTGGTGTTGGAGTCGGCGTTACTGGATTAGTTGGGTCTACTGGAACAGTTGGATCCACAGGAGTTGGAGCTACATTTCGTAAATACCAGTCATTGGCATCCACCCCTGCTACATCACCTTCATACAGGTAATAGTCAAAAGCACCCATGCTGACATAGCTACCATTACCTAAAGTAAATTGAGATGTACTGTTACCATCAATTTGAACAACTTTAATACCATCATCAACGGTATAAGCACCATTTCCATATCCAGTAACAAACAGACGGTGGTTACCTTCTGCATCTCCCGTTACGTGAATTTGGTCAGAGTTAGTGCTGGCACCACCTTCATTCAATTCGGTATGAATGTAGAAATCACCACTACCTGACAGGCTTCCGGTGGTTAATACGCGGTTATAAGTAGTACCAGTTGGTACCGCGAATTTCACAGAACTGTTCGCCATATTTAAAGAGGCAATAGTCGAAGAGTCAGTCATTTTCCAGGTACTATCGGTCGCCTGTAAATTAATACCACCATTCGCTTTACCGGTAAATTCTGAACCAGTCATAGTGGTATCCAATTTAGCACCACTATCTACATTCATATCACCGGTAATTTTAGAATCGGTAAATGTGGAGGTCCACTCACCGCCAGTTGCTTTAACTGCGTTACCATTAGCAATACTCAGATCTGAGTTGATAAAACTTAATTTACCGGTGGTGCCAGTACCTTCCAGAGCAATCAGATCTGAAGCGGAAGTTGTTGTTAATGTACTTAATTGGCTGCTATTTCCAATGGAAATTTCTGAACCATCTTTAGCATAAATAGCTGATTGAGTAGATGAAATCTCTGCACCACCTGCTAAATTTACTTTACTAAGTGCACTAGGATCAGAAGTAGCAGAGATGCCAGTTCCTGCTGAAGTGATTTTAGTTAATCCTTTGATATCAACAAGACCACCTGCGTCAACGCTGATACCTGAGCTCTGAGTACCATTTGTAACAATAGTAACATTTCTGTTTAACGTTACAGAACTACCTGTACCTTTAGATATGACACCAATACCATTACCTGTAGATGGTGTCTCACCAGTGATTGATGTACCATCCGTTGCTGTTATAACCCCTGTGGTTATTAATAGGTTGGTAACATTATTATTATCAAAACGAACCGTACTACCAGCCTCAGCGCTGATACCATGTCTTTCATCAGAATAAACTGCCTGTAAGACACTTAGAGTATCTGTTAGCGTCCCGCCATTGGTTGCACGTAAAACATAATCGCCAAAACTATCAATTGGAGCGTTTACCGCATAAATATTGGTTCTTGGGTTATTGCTTAGATCATTAGGTGCACCATTAGCTTGTGTTTCATTTGTATTTACACCAGCCATAGATACACTGCTATACAATACTGTTCCAGCTAAAGCCACAAAAACAGATAACGGTTTCAATTTTGAATTGACTATCGACATATCTAAATATCCCTATTGATGAATATCATCTGCACCAGCTTATCCTGTTCAAATAAATCACAGCGCAACAATATTGTTTTCATTTAACATTAATTTCTTATAACAGGAGGCAAGAACACCCCAAATATATAAGAAAAGCCTTACCTAATGAATATAAAAAATTTTAGCTAATCTAATATAGCTAAAAGTATAAAGAGTACACAGGCATTTAACTATAAACATCCATCACTCAATTAGAATCCGAAAGGACTATAATCAATATTAAAAAAAAATAAAGATAAAATTATCTCTGTATATATTTTAGACAAACCATAAAAATACACTATCATCTCACTAAAGAAACCTGCTATTTATTTAAATGCTCATCTCCCCATTAAATGGAAACATAAAAATACAATAAAATCAATAGAAAACAAATTATAGATCAAATGAATCTATTTTTTATAAAAATATATAAAAATATTTTTTTATTTTACATAAATGAAAACAGTCTTATTAGCTCAAAAATGACGCAATAACCCCCTGCACATCAGAGTTAAGCGGAAATTAATTAGCACACAATAGAAAAAAATATTAAAAATTAATGAAAAAGTGGCATGAAAATGATTAATCAAACGAAGTCCTTTTTCGTTTCGTTTAAAATATATTAAATGAAAGAAACTATTACCTCAGGTAAGTATAATAATTAACTAATATCGATAATATTTCTAATGGCTAAAAGCACTAAAATTTTTAAAAGAGTGTTTTTTTAGTAATCCCAAAATAGATACCTGAATACTTCAGAATAATATCAAAACTAACACAATGAAATCACCCAGAAGTCAGGGTATAATCATCGCCAGATACAGAGGAGTTTAGATATGAGTCATAATCTGGCAGATCTTCCAAAAGAAGAACGTGAAAAGGTCGACGTAGATTTGCACGCATCAGGCATTGCGTACAAAGAACGTTATGGTATGCCGTTTAACTTTCGTGAAATCGAAGCGTTGATTCCCGCCAATCTTCGGGAATACTTTAAAGAACGTGTCGATTTCTATCGAAGTAACCCTTACCATTTAGGTAAGTTACCTTACATTGCTAATGAAAAGTAACTGCCATCAGCAGAAGTATATCTTATTGATACTATTAAATTATATTAATCCGAATGTAACCTGTAATCTTATCTGTCCAGTTCGTTAGTATATGTGTACAGAACAAAAAATCGAAGTTCATCCTATCTCTTGATGTTTATCATTATGTGACTAAAATCACAGTCACAATGAAGTTTCGTGATGATTGTCACATTAATATTCAGAAGGAGGATATGGTATGAAAACGATGAAATCGATGTTTTCTCGTCTTAATCAGTTGGTTAATGAGTTATCAAAGCCAACTTTTTACTAAGGCAATTCGGGGCAGCTTTTGCTGATATTCCCCTGCAATAAAGCCACCGTTCGGTGGCTTTGTCATTTTAGTAATCGTTATCTTACGACCAGGACCGAGGTATTAGCATATCTCACAATACCCGATGCATTTGATCCTAAGAGATGGGTAGTTATATTTGGTCGTCTTGAGCCAATAACAATTAAATCTGCGGCCACTTCGCTCGCCACGACTGCAATTTCATCTCTGGGTGAACCGAATGCGATTGAGTAAGAAACTTGCCCCACCGGAAGATCGAGCGAGTCTGCCAATTTCTTAAGATCTTCTTCCGCTTTGACTGATGCTTTATCTTTAAGCTCCGGGTAACCTAAAGCATAAGAGTTAATAATAGCTGATGAGATTGGTAATACGTGAAGTAATCTCATCTTTGCCTGTGACAACTTAGCCAGATATACCGCATGCTTAACCGCATTCCCTGTCAGTTCTTCTTCCAGAATATCCACCGGGACTAAAATAGATTTGTACATAATGCTCTCTCCTCTAATTTAGAAACTGAAAAGATAGGCTGGAAACATTATATTTGATTACTTATTATTTTTTGTGAGTTGGTTAACTTAACAGCAATAACCTGTTATTGCTGTAGAGAAAACATCTCCGCATGATTAGCATAAAGTATGAATTTTACACAAAATAGTATGAACGAATAGTATGAACGATTAGCATCTCCATCGGCCTTACCTATCATAAAAGACGCAATAATATCATTCAATATATAGAGATAATATGCATAAAGTAATTATAAGTAGATATTTCATCCACATTAAATAATAAATTATTTATAAATAAGACCTTTATGAATATATCTTTTGAAGATACATAGAACGTTACCAAATTCAGAACAACCAAAGTCGATATGTAATGTTATCGCTTAAATCATCCTAGACAGACTCTCTATACAGTGAAAAGAATCTTTAGTTCTTTCATATACCACTCGAGAACTCTTATCTGCAGGATATACCCCCAAATAAATAGAAAAATTAGCCAATAACAACCATCAATCTCCTAAAGCAGTAAGCATTCATAATAAATGTTAGATGTATAGAGAAAAATATTATTTCAATCTATTTTTTAATATCAATACAGAGTCAAAGAATAAATAAAGTTATTATTTATATTTATTAGTAAAAATGGGAGTTTATACTCCCACTTACTGTATTGGACTTATCACTTTTTTCTCGAGGTACCGATCAAACCAACTATACTATCAGGCATTTCTATTGCCCAAATGCAATTAGTTTAATAGTAATATACACAAATAGATTCTTAGTGATTTTAATTTGGTAGTTAGCTTCAACTTACTATAATCATTCATATTAATTTCTCTATAAAATCATTAGAAATCACATCCTATTGATATTTAATCAGTATCAGCACCCAATATGGCATTCACCCCCCCATCATTAAGGAGGAAATCAAGACCTCTATTGGTAATACGTAATTGCCCTAAATTAATCATATAGTCATTCACACAACGAGTGATCCCGCTGGTCAAAAGCTTATGTTCTTCAAGATAGAGTAAATTAGCAACAAGAGTATCTTTATCTCCAGCCACAGAAAGTAATGGTAGCCACTCCTCTCTATGGAAATTATTCGGGTATACATTAGATAGTATTTTCAATATGCTACTTTGCAGATCTCTGTTGATTTTCAAGACACCCTCTCCCTTAGTTTTCCCCAACAAGAATAACACTTAGACTAATTCAATTATATAATTTATTATTATAAATAATCTAAATATACTACCGATAAAGCTTTAGAATAATCAATAGTTAAATCAGCTTTTATCTATATCTATTTTACGAAATTATTAATAATTTCGTTGTTAAAAACAAATCTATTGAATGGTTAAAAAAGAATATTTATATAATTATTTGCTGTATAAGAAACAGACTATACGACTCGTGCTATTTATAAAAAATCAGAACTAACAATAATATATTCTATTACTTTGACGAAATCTCCTCTTAAACAACATCCTTAAGTTCAAAATTTACACCAGAAAAAATCCTGGAGCCTCAAAAATAGACATTTGTGTTGAAATCAGGCAACAGTATTAGGTAGTCTGCGGTTATCACTCGCCACTAATGAAAGGTAAATAATGAAAGTATCCGCAAGAAACCAGTTAAAAGGTATTGTTGAATCTATCAACTCAGGTGCAATCAATGATGAAGTCACCTTACGTTTAGATGGAGGAGAAAACATCACCGCAGTTGTCACTAAAAATAGTGTAACTACATTAGGCTTAGTGAAAGGTAAAGCAGCTATAGCTATCTTCAAAGCCCCTTGGGTAATTCTGGCATCCACTGAAAATGGTTTGAACTTCTCAGCACGCAATCAGTTTAAGGGGCGTGTTGAGTCATTAGAGAAAGGTAGCGTGAACTCTATTGTCAATATGGTTACTGAGAGTGGTCTCAAACTATCTGCAGTAGTGACCAACAACAGCGTTGAAGATATGCAGCTCCATACAGGCTCATCAGTTATGGCCCTCATTAAGGCATCAAATGTTATTCTGGCTACTGAGAAATAAGTTGAACAAAAGTCATACTCAATAAAAAACGGGAACCATCAGGCTCCCGTTAATATTTGTGACACTTTTAGCAATTACATGCAGGCAATCACATCTTTACCAAACTCGCTACAGGAGCGCTCTTTAGCGTCATCCATCATACGGGCGAAGTCATAAGTGACAGTTTTATTCTTAATTGCCCCTTCCACACCTTTGATGATTAGGTCAGCTGCTTCGGTCCAGCCCATATGACGCAGCAGTAGATTGGCGAATTTTAATTAACCAATTGAATTTTAAATATAAAACGAAGGTTTTAGCAGTTAAAACAAGTACTTTAAGCGCATTTGTAACCCATTGACTTATAGAAGCTATTTTTTAGTTTTGATAATGGTTTTTTTCGGAAACTGGGAGTTTACAACTAAAGATTAAGAATCGCTGCCGGTGACCAAGTTTACCGGCGCAATGAATATCTAATGAATAAATAAGTATAGGTAGGATTTGAAAAGAGCCACGGATCATCTGTGGCTCTTTCTTATTTAATAATCAATGATTCAAGATTTAATTTTAGTTTGAAGTTCCTTAATTTGCGCTTGTTGGCGCTTAACAATCATATGAAGTTCTTTAATTGCTTCTATTGTTAGTGCTGATACACCAGAATAGTCAACTGTGCAGCTTGTAACCTCTTCTGTTTCCCTTGTTGAATTACCGTCCTCATCAAAAGTTTGAATGGTTCGTGTAATCTCGCCAACGACCTCTGGAAGTACATCTTTCAGTTCCTGAGCAATAACACCAGCAGAGACCTCGCCAGTATCTTTGAGAGTGTAGGTATATCCACTTATTTTTTCAATTTTATCCAGCGCTCCATTAATAACCTCTATGTTAGATTTATGGTTCCTATCTGAAGTCTGGGTAAGACTGACGCAAGTAATATTACCCGGGGCAACAAACTGCCCTGTTTGGATGAATTGAAAGTACTTTGCACCATATTGCATATTAGTAACTATATTAATATTGCCATACTGTTCCTGGTAAATACGGGCTAGCACTACATTTTGCCCGGCTCCTGCCATAAAATTGATAATGGCTGGCCATCCTGCGGTAATTACTGACCTTAAATTAAGGTTACCAGCTTCAATTGAGATATCTCCAGCAACCACTCCACCTGACTTACCATTAATGGAGCTAAATCTCGAATCATCTCCTGCTGCTACCGTTCCTGATGATATACCTATATTTCTTGTTGCTGAATTGCCCAATCCTAATTTAGAACGGGCTACCGGGGCATCTTCTGAGGCAATAATTGTTCGCCCAAATGGGGTAAATTCAGCTGTAACAGACTCTATCATACCAACAATATTGTTCCATGATGGGCCCATGAACGTCGAACCGTCTGGAAGGGTTACTGTAATATCACCGGGAGCACTATAAACGCTTTGCCAGTTTTGCTTATCAAAGTTTAAGCCTCTCAACGCTCTGGCAGCCTCTGCACCCAATTGAGCTGTAATGCTATTTAATGTATCACGAGGAACATTTGTCCATGCACTTCCGCTTTGCGTTGGGCCGTCATACTTAAGTGTTGTCGTAAGTGTTGTATTACTCTCTACACTTTTTATTGGCAGTGTATAAGTAACGCCACCAACTACGGCAACGACCATATCACCAGCAGCACTATCAGTTAGAAAGCCCGTCCCACTTCCAGATATTTGATCTGAGCCATTAGTCAGTGTAATAGTTCCTGCGCTCATATTTTAGCCTTATTCAGATAAAGAAAAACCCGCTGTATTTTAGCGGGTTATATATTGACGATAGATGAACTATTAAAAATAGTTGGTAGCATCAAGAACGGGGAAGCTAACAGGTGAAACCAAGGAACGATTCATATTCGAATCAGTAACACTGTTCATATATCGCCCCGCAGCTCCGGTTATGGCATTACCTGACATTTTGACACCACATTCACTCCAACCGGCACGGCCTCCCGACGACCAGACTTTCATTGCACCAACACCACCAACCGGGATCATTGGTTTAGTTACCGGGCAATAAGCCCACGTTCCGGGATTGGTGTTTAATGATATTGTTCCAGCCAAAAGCATCGGCGCATATTTAGATGAGAAAGTACAAACACCATTGGCATTCCAGATAGCTAATCCGTATTCAGGAAGTTCAAGATTAAAATCAGAAGAGAAAATGGCAATATTGGCATTTACTGTTGCCGGTTGAATGTTTCCATCACCCACGACCTGATAACAGCTTATTGTTTTAGTTGAATCATCAAACATTAAAGCCGCATCCGGTGAACTCCAGTTAGCAAAAACAACGGCATTCTGCCTGCCGGGTATTGTTGTTGGAATGCTCCAGGAGCCGTTAATAGTAACATTTCCGCTCCAGACACAGCACCCAGCTTTAGACACATCACTAATCTCAAGGTAATTAGTTGCATCAGATAAGGCTATGCCATAACTTTCTGCTGTATCACCAGCGCCGAGTATTTCAAACACTGCGAAGCTGGGATAAATGTATCGATAATATTCGTTGATATGTAGAGTGATAACATTATTATTTATAGAGATATTATCGACAATAATGGCGCTGGTTACATTACCAGTCCCACCCAGCACCATCGCCCCCATTCTCACAGGAACAATATACAACGTTGAACCCGGTGTCTTATTTGGAACGGTTACGGTTATATAATTATTGCCGCCAACCTCTGTTTGATAATATCCAAGATAACTCATTGCGCGTGAGCCGGAAGTGATTTCAACTTCCTTACCCGTTACGTCAGGCAATATCGATAAACCGTATTCATTCATCGTATTTTACCTACCTTAACTCTACGTAGGCCACTACTGTCATAAGCAGCAATGCCTGTATTGTCAGATACAGTTCTTCCTTGTCCAGGAGTTGAGCCGTTTATTTCAAAAGTGCCATCCCTGAATCCGAGTCGCATGCCCACTGAGCCAGAGACATAATTATCAGATTGAAGGTAGTTAGAGATTTTACCACTGCCAATTGACGCATCTTTAATCTTGGCAGAGGTAATGGAAGCATCCTGAATAAAGGCAGTATTGATAAAGACTTGTCCATTATTGACAAAGAACGCCGCCTGATAATTTCCCGGATTATTCCCAGAATAAATACCAAACTGATCTGCAGCAAAAACGGTCGTTGATTTATAACCTCCATTGCCATTAGGCTCTATACCCATAGCAAACCCCGTATTATGAAATTGTCCGTCGCGCCTGATACCAAGATTCAGTGTGTAGAAAGCAGATGCCGTACCATCGCTTTTTACCTCTGCCGTCAACTTTTCACTAACAGCAGAAGTCAGATCGCCAATCTCTGCCTGAACCTGCGTTGACAACTCTGCCAGACCACGATCAACATCGGCTACCGTGGTTTTAATAATAAGTATGTCCGCCCTGACTTCACCCTGTTGTTTCCATTGATGTTCAGCAGTGGCGTTATTAGCCAAAGCATTATGTAGCTGCCCCTCCAGATTCATATCAACACCGTTCTGAAGATTATCAAAAGCGCCTGAGCCTCTTATTGCCTCATCGAGATAATCAATCAGCTGTCCGGTATCCATCTGGCATAATGCCGCCACTTCAATAAAGGCTGATGCACCAAATGCGTTAATCGAACGGACATACCAGTAATAGGTGTGGTCATTTTTAAGGCTGTGTGACGACCAGTTGCTGCCAACACCCATTCGACTGGCTTGCGTTTCCACGGTATAGGTTGATGTATCAGGTAATGGTATTTCCCATGATGTCCAAAAATCAAACTGGGTGGAAACATTAGTTAGCTGCGATAGCACCGGAAACAGGGTAATAGAAAAATATCCCAGCTCCACCCTGACTGACGATGGCGTGTCCGGCGCATCAATAACGAACTCCAGCCAGGCTTCCGGCGAACGTGCCCCCATAAAGTTGACGGCGGTAACATGAGCCGTGTAGGCACCACGTATCAGACCGGTAAGCCGGGTTAATGAGCCTGGCACCTGAATTGATAGTACAACCACACCATTCTGGCGCAAAACCACCTGGTTATAGGCTACGGTACCAATATTGTTCCAGGACAGAATTCCTTGCACCACCTCGCCTATCTCTTCGACCTGATACACCAGTGACTGTGGTTGTGCCACTCCACCAGAAGGTAGCTCGGTCAGAGGAGGTCGTTCCAGCGGTTGCCCTATCGCATCATTCCAGACCTCTGCACTTTCTTGTTTGAGCGTTAGCGTCACACCATTCTGTATCCCGAACTTCCAGTCAGTCACGCGCATTTCTACCATATTAATCCCCAGCGTCGGCAGATTAACCATGACGTACATACCGGGGCGGTAACGAAAACCGCTAAGATTCAAGGAAAGATTCATCGTACGGGCAGATCGGGTGCGCTTTAGCTTAATATCAGCCAGACGCTGCGCCTGATATTCTGAGGTAACAAACCGCAGTTTCATGTCCTGCGAGATTTCTATACCATCTTCCTCAATCCATGGAGTAACGCGTACAGGAGGAAAATCCGCCTCACTGAATCGCTGAAGCGGATCGATAAACGTCCCTTTAATCGTGTTGACGCGTTCTCGCTGGGCTACTTCCGGCATGATCTCTATATCACCGGCAAGCTGTCCTTCATCAATAATCTCTGTTGCCGGGCCATAATAAGCCCCCACCAACAAACCATGACGCCCACCAATGAACGTTGGATCTCCTGAGCAGGAGGCCAGTAATTCATCCAGCACCGCTGACTTATTCTCGCTTAAATCCCACTCTCCGTTTATCGTATAACGCGGCTCTCTCAACCCGTCACTACGGACAACCAACTCATCACAGATATTGGCGGCCATCTGGAACTGATCCCAGAGAATTTCACTGTCCGGTACTTTCAGGTAATGACGATAAAAGTGCAGAATAATCAGCGCCGCGTTATTGCTGTACTTCGTTTCGCCGGTACGGGGGTCATACACCGCCCAGCCACGCTTTAATACCTTAACGTTAGGAATGCCTGATGGAAACTTTTCCGCATCAAATTTGAGGGTAATACGAAGCCACGCCACACCCCTGCCTATCATGTCATCTTTCCAGCTCGGTGCATTGGTCAGCAGATAGGGATCTGCAGAGGAACGATCATTATGAAACTCATATTCGGCGTGCTCACCGTAGGTACCGATCACATCGTCAGCCAGATAAACATTCCCGATGGAACTCAGTTTATGGCCAGCCAGGGTGATACCCATAAACAACCTTTCACCATTCTCCTGATTACCTGGACCTTCCTCAGCAAAAAAGAGCGTGCCTGCCGTTTCAGTCTCCCCATACACCACGGTCTTTGGACTGGCGGCAGCCCGCATGACCTGTTTACGCTCTGACTGATCGCGATAACTATTTACGCCAGCCTTCTTGGTTAATGCCATGGAGGCAACCGCGCTGGCTATCGTGATAACCGCAGCTACCGCGTACATTTCTGCCGCAGCCGCTGCACCAGCAGCAACCGCAGCAACAATTGGAATAGCAGCCGGCATTAGCGAACCCTCCAGACACTCAGCGGACGATCGCGCAACAGCACCAGCCCCGTATCTCCTGCGCAATACACACCGTTACTCCAGACTATACCGGCGCAACGATTTCCGCCGTTATTCATTACCGCTACATCGCCACGTTGTAGTAACTTAATCGGGACTTGATCCATACATGCACACAGGGCGTTTTCCAGTGTTCCATGATGTTTTAACAGCGCCTTTTTAGCACCGATCCTGCTATCATAAGTTCCTCTATAAACAGCGGCGAAATCCTCACCGCACATAGCTTGTACACAATCAGCAGCAAACAGTGCACAGTCATGTTCACCCCATGAAAAAGGCCGCATTTTCGCGGCCTGTAGTGTTCTTACCAATCGTTCCTGCCAGTCTGGATATTTCACCTGATGAACTCCTTACGAGTATGTGAATCCTGGTGCATCCTTCTTACTACCCCAGTAAATTGAACGCTCCGCCATCTGTGCCACATAACGAAAAATACGATCGTCCGGAAAATTCGCTTTGTGGGACTCATCTGTAAAGCGATCTGACCAAGGGCGCTGCCAGTCTTCAAATACGTTCGATAGCGTGTACTGGAGTGCATTTGTATCGCCAGCAGTAGCGCCCGTTGCTGAAACCTTCCCTTTAAAAAGAAGGTTATTTGCCACCACCTGATCGTTTTCATTAAAGACCAGTAGATAAATGGCAGCTTCCCGCCCCACGCAGTTTTCATTGAGCGTGGAAGCCAGGAGTGATACATCCAGCCCAGACAAGGTCAGTTTCAGCTGTGATGCGCTGGTTGTGTGTGACTCCCCTGCATCGTCTACTGAGCCAAGTCGCCCCATCCCGTAATAGACGTAACCATCTAACACAATTGGTCCCGTTCCAGAATGGACGTATACAGTACCGCTATCGAAATGGATCTGTGCCGCCAGTCCTACACTGACACGCCCTTGCATAAGCAGTTCAGAAACTGATTCAGAAAAAGGTGAATAAAACATTAGAATGCTTCCTCAAACTCAATGACATAACTGCTAAAAACCCCAGGAACCCGGTTACTTACGCCTTGATTGTTATCCCGTAGTTTGAAAATACCGGACGGATTCTGTGTTTCTATCTTGAAACCCATTGGCGGAGAGGTCCTTAGAACAGGCGAAAACACCAATTCAGCATTGCCGGTTACGCTGCTGCTGATGTCTTCGGTTATGATTTTCAGTTCATCATTTACCGTAATATAATCCCCAATTTTCAATACCAGCATACTCGGCACCCAGCCAGAAGTTATAAGATGTCCTCCGGTTTGCCCATTCACCGCGACGACAGGAGAGCCGTTCGCTACTCTGCCACCCCGGCCATAATCCCGTAAACGCACGCGCCCATATTCGCCATCCAGCGCAGCGATCAAGGCGTCAATCTTTCTGGCATCATCGTCACGCAGATTATTTACGGTTAACGAACAGCGCCAGCGAGAGCCAGGATACCGAACTGTCTGTGTTGTACCATTAAAGGGGGAGCGGAAGGATTTGCTATTGCTTTCAAGTTGCCATGTCAATGATGACGGGCATATATCAGGCCAATCAATAATATTCATTCATCATACTCCAAGCAGTTTTCTCCCCTGTCCTCTGGTCTGGAAATCGTTTAACATTTCCTGCCGTGCCAGTGCCGCGCCATTTTTGGCACCTTCCGATGCCGCTTCACGCATCGCCGCCATCAGGGCTGCATCACCGTTTCCCTGAACAGTAATATGTTGATGAATGACGACCGGAGACGAATTACCCGCCAAAGGATCGGTAGAGTTACCTGAGGCCAGAAAATCTTTCAGATCAGCATTCGTTCTGGCATCAACAACCCGTTCCCCCCGATCAAGTAACCACGTACCTTCTCTGGGGACATTATCAATACCATCATGTGCCATACCAGCCAGTGTGGTCGATGCCATTAATGCCACCGAGGTGTAGCCAACTCCGCGAATAACAGACGCCATGGGGACACCCATAAACATTCCGCCTTGTGCCATGGCTTTTGTTGCTGCTTCTTCTGTGTTGATGATAGCCTGTGCAATGGAAGCCGCCTTACTGGCCAAAAACATAGCTTTATAAACAGCACTTCCTTTCTGTCCCATCGCTTCCATTAATGCCGCAGCATCTCCAGTCAGCGAAGAAAACATACTTAACGTTGCCGTTCTGTATGAAGACTGTATCTTCTCAAGACGCTCTGAATTTTGTTGATTAATCTCCGCTACCCGGTCAGCATAAGTTCGCTCATTGATTTCTTTCTCATCGAGCAGTTGCTTTTGCATCTCAAGCTGTTTCTCATTCCATTTCTGAAGCTCTTCTTCTGCATCAGCAACACGTATCAGTTCACCTGAGGCCCCTCCGATAGATGCATCCACACCACCAAATTTCGGTGCCTCGGTTATACTGGCTTTTGATGCTTTTTCAATAGCAACCGCTAATTCATCTGCCGACAATTTAGCATCACGGATCGTCTTAAGGCGCTCCTTTACTGTTGATAATGCTTTTTCTTCTGCGGTTTGCAGATCGGACATTGTGTCCTGATAAGCCTTTTTAGCATTAAGCCGATCTATCTCGATCGCTCTTTGCTCTATTGCCGCTTTTTTTGCCGCATCCAGGCTTTTCAGTTCACCATGGGCAAGCTGATAACGTTGTTTGGCCACTTCAGTTGTCTGCCCAAATAATGCAATTTGTTGGTCAAGGCTTTCCAGTTGCCGCTGATAAGACTGAGCTATTCCATTAGCGGCTTTATGAGATGCAGTTAACGCTTTTGTCTGCTTACCATCATCAAAAACCTGCCCTAGTTTGGCGGCGTAATCAGTGAGCCTAAGGGCAAGCTCCTCACTAATCGCCCCTGACATAACCTGACCTTTAGCCAAGGCAAGCAAATCATCTTTATGTTTTAATGCAGCATCACCGGCAACCTTTTGCAGTCCGGCAAGAATATAGGCTTCTCTTGCGGCTCCGGCGGCATTTAATCGAGAAACATCCAACTGTAGCGCCAGTGAATCAGCAGCCTTTCCAAATCCTTCAAAATCTTTGGTTATCTCAGCTGTAGCGGGTGAAGCACTTTCAATTGCTCCTGTTAATGCTTCAACTGTTTTAGCCATCCAAGAGAATTTATCAGTCAGTATACCGCTAACATTAGCGCTGGTTTCCTGAGTCTGATTTAACCGTTTCTGATCAAGTTCAAGCTCACCAAGAAGAACTGATTTACGACGCAATAACTCCTCTTCAGACCCCAACCATCGAATATAAAGAGAGGAAACATCGCCATATCCAACCTGTCCTGCTTTATATTTCTCAAGTGCTGCCCTGATTCTCTCTAATTCAGCTCGCTTCCTATCCATAGAATCATATTGCGCATCCTCTGAATCAAGTAGCTTTGCCTTATTAGCCCGTAACTGGGCCTCACTCATGCTATTAAGTGATTTTTCTAAATCTCCCAGAGAATCGGCAAATGCAATAGCAGATTCTCTGGCTTGCTCTGATTTTTGATGAAAATAGAATATTGCACCGGCGGCAAGCATAGCGGCCCCAACCGGACCGCCAAGTAATCCTAACGCCTTACTGGCTAAACCAGATGTAACAGCAAGCCGGCTTTGAACTGCTGACAATTGTGCCGTTGCCGCCGCTTCAGCACGGGTTAACCTTATAACTTCAGCGGAATTAGCGGCTAATTGTCGACGAATGACAGCTCTCGCCTGCTCTGTTTGTGCCAAACTCAATTGAGCAACTAATGATTTCTGTGCGGCAACAGCTCCGGCACGTTCCGCATTAATCAAAGAAAGTGAAGTTGTTAACCCCTCTCTTTGTGCTGCTGCAAGCGCAAGTTGACTCTGAGTGGATGAAATTAACTGCCTGGTTGATCCAGCCAGACTGGAAGCCCAACCACCAACAGCACGAGCCAAACCAACACTGACCAATACGCCGCCTGCCAACGCTACACTATCAATATTTTTAGCAACACCATCCAGAACACCAGAGATGCCCGCAGTAGCTCCACTGGCCTGATTAGCACCCCCAACCCATTCAAGGAACGCATTGGCTATTCGAGTTGAAGCGGCACTAACACTATTTGGCATAGACTCAAATTCAGACCGAAGTTTTCCGACCTGACCGATCAATGCAGGTACAATTTTATCAGTGGTTAACGCCCCAGCATCAGCCAGACCTTTCAGATCTTTCTGAGCAACTCCCATCCCATCAGCTAATGCTTTCATCAATCTTGGGCTGGACTGAGCTACAGAGTTAAAATCCTGCCCCCGAAGAACACCACGACCAAGAGCCTGGGATAATTGAGTAATTGCAGAAGATGTTTCCTGCGCTGTTGCTCCTGATACCTGCAACCCTGTCGATAACGCATCAGTGAGTTTCAGTATATCCTGGGTACCATAGCCCCATTCACGAAGAGAGGCTGATGTTCTTGAAAATAATGCCGCATTATCTGCAAGCGCCGATCCGGTTCGCTGACTGATTTCCATTAGTCCGGATTGTGCATTGGAAAAGTCTCCGGCATCCGTTGTGGCAAGTTTAATTCTGGCAGAAAGAGAATTATATGAATCAGCAAGTTGAATCAGATTCCGTGTTGCAAATGCACCTGCAAACGCCCCTGCCATTCCCAGCGCCATGTTTTTAGCTTCTGATAATTGGGCTGTAACAGAGGATAACGCCAGTTGTGAATCTCTTGAAGCCGCAGCAGCCTGGCTGCCCACCACGTTGCATGGTGCGATAATAATCGCTCCCCATACGTGAGGCACGGGCAATCTCAGACTGAAAAGATTGAGAGTTTGCTGAAATTTTAATAATGAGTTCACGTAAAGTGGCCATCATTCACCCTGTTTATTTTGCTGCCTGCTTAAATGCTGCTTCAAGACCGGCTAACGGATCTGTTTGATTACCATCAATCTCTGATTGCCAACGTAAGATTGCATCCTGAATTGAGACATCTTTCCCCTGAGAGCGGTACAGCGCAGAGACTATCTGTGCAGCCTGATAATCCCCACGAACATCACCTATCGGAGATATTCGGTCGTACTCAGCCCACATCATGAGTTCATTTGCACTCATGTGCTGGCGCAGCTCTGATAATGTTCGCCCCATTCGAAGAGCTAACATCATCAGAAACTGCATCCCAGGACTGGCTACTTTTTTTTAATGGCATCAGCACTGGTAATCAACTCAAGTGCCTGTTTTAACAAACGGGAATGTACTGGTCCGTAATGGGCCACCACTTCTTCGGTATCTTCAACAGTGAAGACTCGTTGATAACGTTCATCACACAGAACATCAACAAACAATGTCACGTCAGCGCGAACATCACGAAGCGCCTTTTCAGGCAGGGATAACTTATCCTCGCCTTCCTCTTTGACAATTTCACGCCAACGCAACCAGGCTTCACCTGACGGCTCTCGTAAAATGACTTTCGCGCCTTCCCATTCAGGAACGTCCGTTTCCATATGACGAAAACCCGACAACGGAGATAACGCCAATGATTTAAGTGATTTCTTTGCCATAGGTTAATTATTCCCCTCCGCCAGTATCTTCCGGGGCATTAATTTCAACCGGCTTCCCTTTCAGACGAAGAGAGAATGTTGCCGCGACAACACCATTTGATTGAGTATCCCAGGTATGCTGACGAACTTCAGCGAGAAAGTTATAGCCATTACCAGATGGAAAAACGATTTTGAAAGCATAAACGCCATCAGTGTCATATGCGGTGCGTAAAACATCCTGTGCGGCATTACGGAAAAAGTTACCGGACAGGCTAACTTCAGAAGCCGCAGCCAGACCGTTAATGTTTTCCTGTTCTTCAGAACACAACGTTGTAACATCAATATCCTGTTTCTGCCCGGCGGTGAAACTGGCTTGTTTTAACGCACACTGTAAGGGTAGATAGGTAGCTGTTTCCATTGTGTCTTTGGTTGCCGGAGCAGAAGAAACAAGAATTTGTGTACCCTGGGATTTTTCAAAAAGTGCGGCCATATAGCCTCCATAATAAAAAAACCCGCTCAGGTGGCGGGCATAGTTGAAAATAGGGATGGTTAATCGATTATTCGAGTATCGAGTGTTGCCCGATAGAGTCCAGTTTCAGAATCGTACCCTTGAAGAAGCTGCTGATCTGTAAGTGACAGAGAGGATAGCGCCTTAATAACCTTTGCCCTTATCGCCCTTGATTCTGCTAACTTATTTGAATAAACATCTATTTGAAGTGAATTCCATTCCTCAGCCGTTCCACATAGAACATCAGCAGGATTCTGCGAAATAATAGAGAAAATGACCCAGGGTGGTGATACCGCTGGCTCACCGGCTGCATTAAGTTTCACCACATATGGATAAACTTTTTGATCGGCTAAGTCGGCAATTCGTGAATACACATCAGCTTCTGTCATTTGCTCAGAACCTCATCAATCGCCTGATTCATTCGGCGCATAGTCGCGTCTGTGGCTTCCTGTTCCTTGGCGTCAAACGATGGGCGAATAAACGGAATAGGTGCCATTTTCACAGTACCCAATTCAACAAATCGCCAGTAGTAGGCATTGCTTGGGCTATTAGCCTTCACCTTGCTATTACTGTTATTCCCCTTCGAATTGGTTCCCCGAATATGGATACCGGATGATATTTCTCCGCGCTGCTTGCCTTTCTGTGTCACAACAACAACATTTCGTTTCAGCCTACCTGTCTTCTCCGGGGCTCTTCGCTGAACCTCATTTTTAAAGACTTCCGCACCAGCTCGAGTGGCATCACGCAACACTTTGTTATTTTCAGCCCGGCTTAATAACTCCAGATCTTTTGCTATATCATTCAGAGCAGAGAAATCAAGATTAATATCAATCACCGTTTTACCCCCTGTTTGCAAAGAATTTCGAGATGCGATCCTTTCTTATTAGGAATAGGTTGCCCAACGATATCCAACACTGAACCGCGAAAAGGACCTGTGAGACACAATAGCCTGGATGATGCTTTCACATCATGACGATAACGCATCCAGACTCGTATTGTTGCCTCAGCCATTTCCGCACCAGATGCAATAAGGTCCCTACTACTAATTCCCCTTACTTCGGCCCATGCAGGAGGGCTGTCTTTCCAATCCTCAATTTCTTGTCCATCATCTTCGCGACTGGTCGTGAAGTTCTGGATAGAAATGCGATCTCGTAAACGACCGGATTGCATGATTACTCCTATAATCCATAAATTCGATATGGCTGAAGCAATGCGTCTACAGCTAACGGCAGTTTTACAGGGGTACTGCCAACAATAACAGCCTCTCTGTTTTCGTATAGGTGACCTATATATAGAAGCATGGCCGCCTTCACATCATCCGTTAGTACCAGTCCATCAGGATCTTCAGCTTCCTCCAAATCTTCTGGTGTGGAATATAACTTACGGCGAGTCCATTGCTGAACATGCTGATACGCGGCACCTATATAGGTACTAATTAGCTGATCATCTTCTAAAAAATCGAGTTCAATGCGGCAATGTTGCTTAACAATATCAAGCTGTAACATTACTTTTTACCCTTTTTAGATGGCTGCTCTTGCTGCTCTTGCTGCTCTTGCTGCTCTTGCTGCTCTTGCTGCTCTTGCTGCTCTTGCTGCTCTTGCTGCTCTTGCTGCTCTTGCTGCTCTTGCTGCTCTTGCTGCTCTTGCTGCTCTTGCTGCTCTTGCTGCTCTTGCTGCTCTTGCTGCTCTTGCTGCTCTTGCTGCTCTTGCTGCTCTTGCTGCTCTTGCTGCTCTTGCTGCTCTTGCTGCTCTTGCTGCTCTTGCTGCTCTTGCTGCTCTTGCTGCTCTGCAGGATTATCGCCATCGATACCTTTGGCATAACCTTTTTTAATCAGTTCTCGACCATGTTGTTCCAACGTTTCAAACTCACTACCTTCAACTACAACAGCACTACCAACATAAATTGGCTTAATTGCAATTAATTTCATTGGTTTATTTCCAAAAAAAAAGCGGTCATATAGACCGCTAATTAATATCAGGCTTATACTCAGCCACCAGAAGGAGCAGTAAACGAACCATAAATGAATGCTTCTGGACGCTTAACCGCTAAAGCCAAACGTTCTTCACAACGAATTGAAATCATATTTTTCTCAAAATCGTCGGCGTTTTCTGTTGAAATAACCACGTTGGCCTCTTCGCGATCGAAGATTTGAGCCGCTGCATTGAAGGCACCAGTAAGGAATTTACCCTGAAAAGCGGGAGCCTCTGTTGCTACTACAGATAATCCCCATAATGTTGGCCCTGCTAAAGAAGATGGATTTGCAAGGATATAACGCCCCAACGAATCCTTGGTTAACTCAATTTTGGCCCAATCAATAAAATGCAGAACATGCCCAGAAGATGGGAATCTAGCCAGTTGAGCCTGTAACATAGCCAGCCGTAGATCATCAATACCGTTTTGTTTCTCTACCGCAAAAGAGGGACTGTAAGTTGATGCTTGGGGAATGATTCCATGCAAATGAACACCAGTACCATCACCAAACAGAATTTCCTGTTCTTCAACATATTTCAGGCCGTAGCGCATTTCTGCATCTACTGTAGATTGCAACTGAGCAAAATCATCCAATATTTGCTTTGATGCTTTGAACATATGAGCAACAGTGGTGACTGGTGTAATTTTGGTTGTAAATTGAATATCACTGTATGGTTTAGTTGTTCCTTCTGGCACGACTGCTGCATTGTTAGTAAAACCGGTCTGTTGCACCCAAAAAATTGCAGGAGAACCGGTGCGCCCAGGTGCGATCAGATCACGAATGAAAAGACGTTGTTTAGGGGCTGAGTCAATACCCGGCAACCGTTGATGCTCAACAACTCCATCAGCAACATCGGTGGATAATAAAGCCGCTTTTACTGGAATACTGACCCGCTTTCCACCCTCCACACTACCTGCAAAAACTTTCAGCGCTTCTGCTGAAATAACCTGATGACCAACGGTTTCAATAACCGTCTTCGCATTTGCCAGCGGCATCTGTGCGACGTGCTGTTCAAGTTCGCCCAAGCTGGCTTTTAGAGTTTTTTCAGCATCTTTCAGAGCATTCAACTCTACTGCCATCTTATCCACGGTATCTTTTGTTTCTGCAGAAAGTTGGCCGTGTTTCTTCGCTTCGGTCAAAGCTTCTTCTGCTTTTGCATTGAATTTACTGGTAGCCTCTTCAATTGAGGCCGTAACTTTTTTCAGAACATCATTTACTTCAGACATAATGTCTCCAGATTATTGAGCAGCCGCTACCATGCCACTTAATGCAGCACCGAGATCAGCTAAAGTTTTGGGGGTTATATTGGTAGCGCACGGCATACCGGTAGAATTAGCAGTAGCGCCAGACATACTGCCGGTTACGGCTTTAATTAATTTTCGACGCTCAGAGCGTGGTGTATTTGTCTTAGCAAGCAACGCATCAAGTTTTCGCAATGCTGCCGATGGAGAATCATCATCTTGAGATACAGCATCAGCTGATAACAAACTGTCAGCCAGACCTTTTTCTACTGCATCACTGCCGCCGATATAACTTTCCGCATCCATCAAGTCATGAATCGTTTTGATATCCAGACCTGAACGAGCTGCATAAATATCAGCCATCGCATTATCGAATGGCTCAAGTGACTCAGCCACACCGGCAAAATCATGGCGATTTCCCATGGCAACAACCCAACAGTTATGGATCATCAAAAAAGCGCCACGCCCGATCTGAACTTCATCACCTGCCATCGCAATTACTGATGCTGCACTGGCTGCAATACCCAGCACTTTCACGGTAACCTTTCCCTGATACTCACGAAGAAGGTTATAAATGGCTAACCCTTCGAACATATCGCCACCAGGTGAATTAATATTGACAGTGACATCAGCACCATTCATTGAACGTAATGCCCCGGCAATTCGTTTTGCAGTAACGCCATCCCCCCAATAATCGTGTCCAATAACATCAAAGACCGAGATAGTATTATCATTACTGTCTGCAGCGCGGATACCGCCGTTCCAACGCTCCAATGCTGATGGGGGTGGTTCACAGGAAATCCCCGCGCAGGGGTGACCCGCCGGAGCCGCCGGTAGTTGTTTTCTTGTCATGGGGTAAAGCTCCTACGCTGCTTGTTTTAGCGGAGATTGTTCAAGTGGAATGTCAGGGAACAAATAATTATGCAGTTTGGTAATGTTACTGACCTGAGCATCAAGATTATTCTGTTTCAGGTCTTCCAGTGGAGTCAGGTTAAGCTGGACTGTATAAATATCACCACCTGGTATTGGTGGCATATTCTCCAAACGGCGAACATCATTACGAGACATCCAACCATTTTGTAACGCGCTGGTATAATATGCAGAACGCCCTGCACTATCGGTTCGGAGTAATCCTTCAACAGAAAATTCAGCGAACAAATCATCATCATTACCCAGAAGACAATGTGCGATTTCTTGCTCTATATTTACCAAAAGCGGCCGCAATGTATGCGTAAGAAATTGCAGGTTCATACCTTCCAGACTTGATGCCCAGCTACTCTGTTTATTCGTATGCCCAACCATAAACGGGGGAACTCTAAACCAACGACAAATCTCTTCAATGCTAAACGATCGGCTTTCGAGTAATTGCGCGGCTTCAGGATTCATTGTCACATTTTGATAAGTAAGCTCATTCTCCAGCACCATCAATTTCCCAGCATTTTTGGAACCAATAAATGACTGAAGATTCTTACGTAATCGTTCGCGCTGTTCTTTATTTAAAGCCGTTTTAGAGGATAAAAAACCAGTACTTTGTAAACCGTTTTCGAAAATTTTTGCTGCAGCTTCATCAACAGACATAGCTGCACCAATCACATCAATACCTGCCATGGTTGGAATCATTCCGCAAACTCCATCCATACCAAACCCACGAATATGCATAATGCGATCTAATGGAACAATTCGTTCTTGACCATTCTCAGTATATGTATATTGCAGCCTCCCATTATCGAGGCGCTTCACCACCATATTCTGTGGGAGTAATGGAACCAGCGAAACCAGTTTTTTGCCGATATAGAACCGCTCGACATAAGCATTACCACGTAAACATATACTGGCCACCAACATCAGCATGAAGCGTGATGGAGTCATTTCAGGGTTTGGCCTTCGGCATAAAACTTGATATACAGAATTACCATGAGCCAGCTTTCTTGAACCGTCAGACTGACGTTCATATATCTTCAGCGGTAGAGTAGAAACGGATTCGCTAAGTAATCGAACACAAGCCCATACTGCTGACAATTTCATTGCTTTGTCAGCGGTTACCACCTTTCCGCTACTGCTGGTACCAAACCATTCTTGCCAAAACTCACCAGTAGCCAGGCTGATTGGCACCCCTAACCAATTTAAAAGGGCGCTTTTTACTCGCCCAGGTTGTTTATTCTTAGCCATCAAACACCCACTATAATTGGATCGTCAAAGAAACCATCAAGGTCACCATCATCAGGTTCATATCCTTCAGCGGCACCAATTGCCATGGCTGATGCCACAATGCCATCAATACGCCCGGTACTTTTCTTCTTGGCAAATATCCTGTTTTCTTTTTGGTCTGCCTCAGTTACTGCTGAAGCGGCATTCCAGCGCAGGCAGGGGTTGGTCTTAATAATGATTTCTTCATCATCCAATAACCCCTCAAACAGTTCGATAGAATGAGGCATCCATAAGCCAGATTCCTGAGCCTTATAGAATCCCTGACCATGCTGAATTAATGGTACAGATACCGCAGCCTCCTCCAATTCAGGTTCAAGATACTTAATGCGATACTGGTCAAAAGCAACGGCCACAATAAAGTAGAATAGAGATAATTCAGCCAGGCGTTCAGCAACAAAGCCATATTTCACAGCTTTGCCTGGGGTGGTGTGGATATATCCAGAGCGCTCCCATACATCATAAGGAACCCGATCCGTTTTTGCCCTTTCTAACAACGTATCTTTTGGAGTCCAGAACTCCACCAATAGCTTTTTATGCTTTGGAAAATACAGAGCTAATGCAGTGAGATCCCGAGTGCCTGATAAATCCAGCCCGGCAAAACACTCTTCACCTCTAAGTTCTTCAAGATCAAAGTCATCCTCACGATCCATCCATACATCACTACCGATCCAAGGGTTATCAGCATCTACCCACTGACAGAAATTTAGCCGCCTGACAATGCTCTCTTTTGATGGCATTCCTCTGGCCTGCGTTACCTGTTCACGTAAATACTTATCCGTAAACGTGGCGCCCATAGAAGGGTTAGCTTTTCCCCAACATGATTCATCTTTAAAAGGATCGTCTCCTTCATCCAAAGAACAGATAAAAGCGAAGAAACTATCATCCTCTGCAGTTCCTTCAGCTATCTTGCGACCATATTCATGGTAGTCATAACAAACCGATGTTTTGTCATGACCGCTATTTGTGATCATGAAAATTAATGCCTGACGCCGACCTTTAGTACCGGCGCGCATCATTTCAACAACCTGGTTAGTTTTATGCTCATGCACTTCATCAATAAGTGCACAATGTGGGCGAGGTCCTGATTGCCCATCATCAGAACTGATAGGTTTAAAAAATGAACCGGTTTGCAAAAAGGCCAGATTCCAGACATTCAGACCAGTGCCGGATTTATTCAGTCTTTGTGACAACGCCGGAGATTGATCAACCATTGCCACGGCATCACGAAACAGAATCATTGCCTGATCTTTTTTTGTCGCCGCCGCATAAATTTCAGCCCTGGGCTCTTTATCCGCTACCAGGCAATACAGTCCAATACCACCAGCTAATGGAGATTTTCCCGAGCCTTTGCCTGATTCGATGTAGACCATTCTAAACCGGCGGGTACCATCAGGCGCTTTCCAACCAAAGATCGAGCCAACAATAAAACATTGCCATGGCAGTAAATTGAAAGGTTTTCCTTCATGTTCACCACCATTCAATTTCAGCACTTTCGAAAAGAAATCAATAGCTCGCTGTGCTGCACCCACATCCCAGCAAAGTCCACGTTTCGGCCCATTATCCAGATCATTTAAATGGCGGCGGCAAGCATTACGGATATCAGGACCGGCCAATGTTTTCCCGCTGGTCACATCCATAGCATATTGAGTTGCAGGATCAACCGAAGAACGCGTTGAGCGGGTCTTCCTCTTCTTCTCCACCATTTACATTTACCTTAGATCTAGCGGCCGGTGTTAAACCAAACTCAACTAAATAACTTTTAAACCGCCGATCTGCATCTGCCAACATAGCTACTGCCGGATTCGCTTTAATTAGAAAATCCCCTAGTTGAGTTTTGGTTGTATAAGTCCGACCTTCTACCGCTATCGTATCCCGTAGCTGAAGGATATCAGCGTAAATATCACAAAGGCGTTCCAGAGCAAAAATATCAGCAACAGTAAGAACACCCATCCCATCTAACAAAACTGTTAAACGACCCCAGGCTGTTTTCCCCCAGTCGGTAAGATGTGCCGGAGGACTTGGTATTTCTCTTGCTGGTTTCGGCTCTTTGTCGTTAAGTTTCCGCTTACCCGGGTTGCCCGTGACCAGTTTCAAGTGGGTCGGTTTGGGCCTCCGTCCTGCCATAAAACCTCCCTAAAAAATCTTTTCATTTCGCGGTTGTGCACAAAAAGGAGGGTGGGCGGTCTAGGAAAGCTAAGTTCCTGAACTTTTTCCCCTCCCCCTCCTTATTTGAGAATCATTCTCATTTATGCCAATGTGAATTTAGATCAAGCGGTAAACCGTCAACAGAGCACCCTATTGCCTTACCACTCTTCTCCATCCTCTGTTTTGTTGAGTCATGATGTTGCTTACATAAGCCTTGCCAGTTCTTTCTGCTCCAAAATAGACGCTGTGCAACCTTCATTTCGTCTTCTGTGGTAGCTTCTTTCATTCTGTGTGGAATGATATGGTCAACAACGGTTGCTGGTTCATATCTACCCATATCCAAACACATCACACATAGAGGATTATCACGCAGATATACCAATCTGGCCTGCTGCCACTTGCTACCATACGGCTTTGCTGTTTTCATCACTATTAGCTGGCTATTCCCACAATATATGCCGACTGACTATAGGTTCTTGCCCAGATAGAGAGCGGCGGAGTGATTGTAAAATCAGAACGCAATTGACACGGAGCATTGTCAGCTGGCATTGATGAGGATTCGGTTATTTCTACTGCCCCATATTTAACCTGAATATTTATAGTTTCTGTACCAGTAGATAGCCGCATCCAGCCATCAGAAGGCGTTAACGTCCAATCTTTCATTGCCATACTTACCTACGCTAATATGTAATCTGGAGTGGTTGGGCTAACGATGTACTCTTTTGCTGCTTCAGGTACATCACCGCGAATAACATCAATGAAAAAACCGACCTTTTTGGTCGGCTCTTTGATAGTGTTTCCTTTTTCGTCATACTCTCCATCGTCATTATAAAGAGTCCCACGAACCGCTATTTCTATTCGTAGCGTTGGTTGAGTCCAGTTACCGGCGGTAAACCATTCCGGACAACATTTGATTGCAGTACGCTCATCTGGAAATCGTAAATATCTCATCATGTGATGTACTCAATTGTTGGGATATAACGAACTCCCCAATCTTTCTTGGCCCACGGAAGCGGAAACCATGCATCTCTATTTGCTGGGTATTCATCATACTCGCCACTGGTATACCAAACCCGTATACCCCTTGCCCCTTGCATTTCAACAAGCAGAAATGAAGCACCGCGAGTTGCTTCAGTTCCGGTAGTTAGAATCGTTGATGTTGCTGTATCACCGTATTCGTATTGCCAGCCCCAGGGCCATGTCATTGTGTTCGCGATTGATGGTCCGTCACTGTAAACTGACATTGTTCCCGAAAATGAAGTTGTTTTCGGAGTTGTCTTTTTAGTAACCCAGCGTTCCCATACGTTTAGGTTATTAATGTAATCATAGTCCGGCGTTGTAATACGCTCGATAAACGCACGGGAAATAACAGGAACGATAGAAAAACCACTTGCCACGGCGTTTACATCTAATGGGTCATATGTTCGGCAATATAAGCCACTACCGACATTGGTGTTGTAATATTTAGCACCCAGAGGCATGACCGTGCCTGCTGGTGTAGTAACAGGCGAATCAACACTAGTGCAGTAGTTTCCGACCATCGGAGTCACAATTGTCGTATTGTTTTTAACCAAATTGGTGCGTTGCGGTTCTGGTTCATGCCGTCCGACCGCAACACCGTTGACATACTCAACGGGGCATTCGTCAGGGCCAGCGAAATAAATAAGACCATCTTGTCCGTATACCGCATGAGAGCTCGCGCATTGATAACGTATCCGTGGATCGGGTGCTTCAGTCGTCATGTCGATGGGTGAGTAATCTGGCTTCACCTTCCCACCGCCCAAAATCACCGCGCCGGGAACTATTAAACCGCTTCCAATCTGCCCATTACCCAGCACAATAGTATTTGGCGGAATCAACATACCAATATTCTCCGGACACAAAAAAACCAGCACTTGGCTGGTTAAATTTAATATTTGCGCGATGTATCGAAGTATTTAATCCATCATTTGTCTGAAAGACTATTTCAATGAACATCATTAATAAAAAAGAGCCCCAATTAAGGGGCTACCAAAATGGTATAGGCAAGGTATTCATAAGCATTAGACTTAATGCACTATGCACCTTAAGCGTAGTTGGCATTCAGTGAAGAACAAGGTGAGCTTACATTTGCTAATAAGTTTAATTCTAAAGTCGTAGTGCCGTTCCGACATCTGGAACTATAGTAAATAAAGCTGGGTGGAGAGGCTTAATACAATACCCGCAAGGGAAATATGCCCGGAGTTTTCATATAGGACTCTAGTTGACACCCGGCAACCTATCAGCAATAGATGATTATTTAATCACTCTATGACATAATCAAAGCATAACGTAAAATCATATATGTTTAATTCCTTTTTTCCCCTCTTCGTGAGGGGATTTTTTATGAGCAAATGTAAGCTCACCTTGTTCTTCATTGAATACCAACTACCCTTAGATAGCATGTTACCTACCTGTACATGCCTTTAGAACCGCCTTGCTTTAAACCATCTTGGTAGCCCCTTCTCGGGGCTTTTTTAACAGTACAATCCTTCTCTATTACTTCAGGGGTGTTATGAAACTGACTATTAGCCAGATATCAAAAAGTAATAAGCCATTAAATAACCCTAAAGTCATCTTTGTTCGAGCTAATTCCCCTGATTCGCCTAACCTGATTTATCTTATTGCAATGACCAACTGCAATCCCTCAGTAGAAGATACTCTTGAGTTGCCTGATGAGTTTGAACTAGAAAGACCGACAAAAAAGAAAGCTAAACTTAATGGTATTCCAGTTCGACTAACTACAGTGGTTGAGACTGGTAATGAATCAAAGATTATTGGCGCTGAAATACTTCATTTAGAACTATGAATAAAATCCATTGTGAAAGAGATTGAAATGAAAAAACCCCAGCAGATGCTGGGGCTAATAATTATTCGCATTTTAATATCAAGATATCCTTACCGATGAATGACGAATAACCCCCTACAATGCGGGCAACATAACACAAGCTCCTGAGAAATTTTCAGCGTCGATTGCTTTGAATTTTCCTTACATAAAGGGCACTCTACTGTAGAAGTACGTTCCTTCATCTTCTGCATCATTTCATGAAGATAAGACATAATATTCTACCTCTTTGGCGAATGAGCCTTATTGTATCACACTCTCACTTTTGATAGTTTTTTATACAATGAATGAACTATCATATTGTGCTATATTTGGTGCCCTATTCAGGAGTATCAAATGAAATCATCAGAAACTTTAGCCTGGTATCCATCTCAATTACCCTCAGTCAAACTAATACTCGGGACTGCTATCATTGCAGTCGTAAAGCAAGGCCGTCCAATCAACACCAGAACTCTGATTGAATATTTATATGTTGTTCAGGCCGCAAAAAAAATGAAGCTCAACGACAGGATTGCTATGCAAACTGCAATCGCTGTTTTAAAGGATAATCAGAATGCACATGGGCACATATAAATAAAAAAACCAAAACTCGTTATTTGGATTTTTTTACTAAAAAACAAAACAAATAAAATAAAAAAGTTGCATAAATCGCAAATAGGTAGAGTATATAACTATTAATGCAATCCTAATTCTTGCATTAATGTATAACCCTTTAGAACTATTTCCCCCATAAACTATTGGGGGCTCTTTTTAATCATCATTACACATTCCCACTCAATTTCCACGCATCTAACTAAATCAAAACACTTAAAATTATCAGGAGATTATTATGAAGATATTCAATAAATATATAGGGACCTCTTTAATGGCTCTTGTACTAGTTACAATGCTCGGTTGTGCACCAACAGCAAAACATGAAGGTACTGGTGAATATTTCGATGACACAGTGATTACAACAAAAGTAAAGGCCGCTATCTTCAATGAACCATCGTTAAAATCATCTGAAATTAATGTTGAAACTTTTAAAGGAAATGTACAACTAAGCGGTTTCGTTAATTCCAAAAATGATATTTACAAGGCAATTGATATTACATCTAAAATTAGTGGTGTTAAGACGATTAAAGATGACATGCAAATGAAATAATTGTCCTAATGGCAAAGAGGTGAGATTAGCTCCCTTACCTCTACGCCTGTGTTGGAAGCCGTCATACTATCGTTATATGAAGCCCCTGTAATTGATAGGTAAAGCCTTAACCATTAATAGGTAGACATTAATGTATAGCTTGCTATGATTTTATATGAACACATATTACAAATTCCACATTTCCTTTTCCTTTCCCCTCTTTGCGAGGGGATTTTTTATTTTCCGCAGAGTAAAAGCTGTTGTAAAAGTGGCTGAAATGAAAAACCCACCGAAGTGGGTTTATGGCATCTCACGGCTATGGCATCGGGCAAAAGCCCATTGCGCTAGTCGTTTTAGGCACCCACTGAGTAGTACAGAACTTTGTGTAAAATGGTCTGCGCCATTTACACGTAACAAAAATTCCATTTGACGATGACGACAAGTATTGCCAGTTTCCCCATCTTTCAGAACATCCTGTCTGGTAAGCATTTACTGGTAACACCATAAATATAAATCCAGATGTGAATAATAATAATAATATTTTCCTAACCATAATACGCTCCCTTTTTCCCTGCCGATATTCAAAATAAATATCTACAAGCAGTATTATAATAATGAACATGTTAGAGGATATTTTAACTGCTATTTATACTAGTATGGCATGCTTTGTGATATTGATCACATTCTTGATTTGTATTCAATAAGTTAAAAATATTAGGAATATATTAGGAGAAAACTTTCAAATTTAATGTACTTACAACACTTAGATTTTATTTAATTAGCACTATTGTTTAGCGTGAAGCTAATTCTTTCTATCGTCTTCAGTGCTGATATCTGGCTATTGCACTGCTCAATGACTGCGAATAGTTCCGCGATGTAGCCAGGGTAATCACCGTAATTCTGTATTGTGTAGTCGGGCACTTGGCACGGTTTAAATAGGCTACTTGGTACCGGTAGCGGCGGCGTTGACTTCGGCGGCACGTTCCCGCAGCCGTTTAGTAACAGCATCAGGCACAGGAACGCTAAAGCACTTGCTGTTGGCCTGCGCTGCGACAAGCTGTTTTTGCAGCTCTTTGGCCCGACTATCACTAGCCTGCTTTTGTTCTGCGACTCCATCCATGACCTCTTGAATCTGTAAATATTGAGTTCTGATTTTAGCTGAATATGCTCGCTCTTCTGCTAACACCGCGATTGTCTGTTGCTTCTCATTCCTGAGCTGATTCAGTTGATGATTCAACCAACGGCAATAAAGCAACAACACCACAACGCATAGAGCACCTAATGCGGCAGTAATCCATTTATTAGAGAAAATCATGATATGAATAAATCACGTTCTGCCCGGCGACGGTTGTATAAGCCCTTCATAAATTTATTATTGGCATATACCCAGCGAGTGAACTGGCCAGCCGCAGCGCGGAAGTTACCCTCATTAAGACGCTTCAGAAGTGTTGAGCCTTTTAGTGCGTTACTTCCTAAATTAAAAGCAAAGGAGACAAGAGCATCAAATTGGTTCTGATTAATCGAAACGTTAACCAGGCTTGATACTTCAGACTCGAACTGCTTGAGGTCGTCTTTCAAAAACTCCTCTGCTTCCTGTTCCGATATCTTATCGCCCGGCTTTACATCTTCGATATGTCCGTAACCGATAGTCCACGGCTCTCCCCCAGTTGCTGGGTCTGAGTATGCGGTTAATACCAGCCCTTCAAATCGTTTGATCAGATCAATTCCATTCTGACTAGTTACCATTGCCGCCTCCCATCTTCCGACCAATAAATGTATCCAGAATCCCGGCTATTTTCTTGGTACCCATAAACCCGATAATGACACCGAATAATGTCGCCAAATTGGACGGTAAGCCGAAGTATTCAAATGCAGAAATAATGCCAAGACTCAATATCCCGCAGAGTGTAGCTTCAAGAAGTGAGCTTTTAAGCCCCTCACCTTCTTTTCGTGCTCTGGCAACCGCAACAAGGAAAGCTAATAGTGCTCCAGAGATTACCGGTGTATTTGTGTTAATCCAGTTCCAGACCTCAGCCCAGAAGCTGATATTTTTTTCAGGCATACGCATTTGCACCTCCATTGGAAGTGTCCGTTTTAGTTAATAGGGGATTAGCCCTCAGTCGTTTTCTGATAGATGAGGGTGTGTTGGTTCTGACTGAGGCTGAATACGCCCTCATTTACGAGCCTTGAATTATTTCAATTTAAAACTATAACATTAGGTAATCACTATAGAATGGCGAAAGAACATGAAAATAAGTAACTTTGAAAAAGCGTTTATTCTAATGACACTTGCCATCTTATGCCTATGTGTCATATCAGGCATTCTTGTTTTTAGCGTCTATTAAAACTAGGTAGCTATTAGATCTTGGTCTGAGAAACTTAAGGGTTTTAAGAGTTGCCGGTGACTCAACTTAATTAAAAATACACTTAATGTTAAAAAACAAGTGACATTGTTAAAATTATGTAATTAAATATAACCAGTATTTTTCGATGAGGATATATTTATGAACATGTCACTTTCTGCTATTACCTTAGTTATTGCCATGTGTGCAGTATCAGTTACAACAGGGTGGATGCTGAATGACTTAGGTAAAGAAAAAACATACTTCACGCTGAAGCAATGCCCAATCAGATAACAAAAAGCCCCGCACAAGGCGAGGCTATATTTGATTGATCCGCCATCGAGGTATCGAACCCCGACTCTCAACTTCCGCTACAAAATTGACTACTCTACCGGTTAAGCTAATGGCGTAATTGGTTTTTAAGATTTCAGCCTGATCACAATAACATAGGCTAGAAATTTAGCTCCATAACTTTGACTACTTTACAATCATCAGTTACAACAGAAAAACCGCCATTCAAACAGATTCGCTCTTGCTTGATTCTTAATGGATAGCAATGCTTTTACGCTCGTAAAGTGTTCCCTCTACAAATCCTCAATAAACTGTATGCCAGTTAGTATCTCAAATTTGACTGAGGTGAGGTTCTATTCTTCTCGTTTCCCTAACCAGAATATATTTAATATTAGCCCACAGCCGTTAGTCACTATGTGCAGTATGTGTGTGGAGTGGTTGACGTTTGGCTGTGGGCTAAATACAAAAAAGCCCCGACAAATGTCAGGGCTAGAATGTGATACTTAAAATTTATTAATTAACTAAGCGTAAATGGCTTTGACCATTCAGACCATAAAGCTGCCGAACTTCCGGTAGGTGCAGACTAAATACTGAAGCCAACTCATTTTGGTCATAACTTAACTCTTCTCGAACATATTCTATCATTTCATTCAATAGAGTCGGTTTTTCTCCATTTACCTCAAGCTTTACTGGTTCATCTATCTTATAACGCTTTATTGCCATTTGGCGCCAAATCCAATCACTCTGTCCTGCTGTAATTGCATTTAGTGTTTTAGCTCTATAAAGAATGAAAGCCATAGAAGTCCGCCAAAATGGTTTTAAATAGGCAGCTTTCTCTATGTTAATGTTTCGCAGTTGATTCCCGATATCAATCGCAGGCATCAGGAACTCTGCAGCAAACGCATTTGCTTCATCTTCCATTGTATGACTTGGGGCTTTATGCATAACTAAATGCCCTAACTCATGAGCTAAAGTAAAACGATACCTGTCCATTGGCTGATTTTTATTGATAAAAATTAATGGCGGTAATGTAGGAAGATTATAACTTAACCCAGAAAGACCAGAGTCTTCCATATCGCAATCAATAATTATTATTCCTGCTCTTTCCAAGGCATCAACTATATTCTTTATCGGGCCTCTGGGAAGATGCCAAGCTCTACGAACATTCTGAGCTATTTCCTCAACTGGATAATCTTCTGGATCATAATACGGAAGCTCATACTCAGGCTCAAAATCAACAAACTGTAATAGCTTTCTAACATGAGCAATTCGTACGTTAACCTCAGCAAGTAACTTATCCAGAACTTTCATTCCAACTGATGCTTTCTTGCGATACATAGGATTAACACTAACAGGTCCGCCATATAAACGCTCAGGAAGCATAAAAAAATCAATAGGGCACGATAAAGCCTGAGACAAGCTATTTAACTGCTCATCAGTAACAGGTTTTAATCCTTGCTCTATTTTTGAAAGAGTACCTTGAGACACTGAAATTCTAGCAGCCAATTCCTTCTGGCTGCAGCCTAACATTCTTCGTCTCAATTCAATCATTTCAGGGCGTATGGTAGTTGCTGGCTTAATCTCCCCGACCATTTTCTATTTTCGCCTCTCTCGTCTTCGTCCGCTTTGCTTTAACAACGGACTTCGCTGGTTTAACTTGTGTGGCTTTCTGATCTCCACCGTCACCCCAAAGATTATTATTTTCAGGCATTTCATGCACATTGTAGTTACTGAGATCAATAGCCCAAGCTACATATTTCCCATTTCTTTGAGTGAGGACTATTTTATCAATTTGTACGCCATCGTCACTAAGTATATATAACAATTCTAAGCGAACTAAGCCGCCAAATAGATCAACATTAGGATCGTGGAAATCCATAGCTGCTTGCGTTGGGTAGTTTGATGACCGAAAATTTTTATCCCCTTTCTTGATTCGGACAAAATATTTATCCTGAATAAGAAATCCGGTCTGATGTCGAAGCTTTATATACTTGATATCACTCAGCCCACTGGTTTCAATTTCATCATTTAGAAAGAATAATGCATCGTTACGTAGAATTGCGGCCCGAGCACGCTTATCCATCAAGCGATGAGCCACACTATTTAACAACCAACCATTCCATACCTGACTAAAAACAGAGGTAAAAACTGGGTAATACTGATTAAACTTCGAATCCGCTTCTTCTTTTGTAATTAATGCCACGCTAAATAACCTTTTAATATTTTGTTGTGAAATGCAGCATTAGTATAAAACCCAGCTACAAAAACAGCAACAAAATATTCCAAAAACTATTCCAAAAGCATTAATTGACTGATTTTAAAATTAAAAAACCCGCTCAAAGATGGCGGGTTATTAATGAAGCTCTTCGGCGTAGCTATTCCAGCTTACAATGAAAATCTATACTGAATGACTGAATATGTCAATAAAATAATTCCATTTAATTAAGTTAATATAGAAATATTTCCTATAATTCATATCAAAAGGGAAATAAAAAAGCCCCAGCATCAACTGAGGCTTTATCTACAATCACTCAAAACAATCAATCTGTAGCGTATGCATCACCACTATTTACATAAAGCTGACCAGCTATAAACGCCTCTGCTACCCGTAAGATGCCCGTTACATAACTTGTTGCCTTCCCGATCTGCTTCGCTAACTTTGCCTGACTAATTCTATAAATATAATGAGCTATCACTAATTTGTAGGCTAATTCATCATAATGCCTTAATCCTGATACCGCGCTATCAACCTTCATTGCATCGGATTCGCTACACTCCGCACGAGTATAATCAGACGATGATTTCATATCCTGAAAGCCAGGAGCCACCTTTTTATACTCAGTGCCACAACTACACCTTGCCCAATTTCCCCACATTTCCAATACAGTTTTAATATGCATATTTACTACTCCACACAGTTATTTTCTTAATGCACCAATACCCAGGGCTCTATTCAAAAATCTGAATAACAACGTTAACTGGTTATCGTGCCTCTCTTCCCATGCCTTCGTATCGGCATGAATTTCCCCGTGGCACCGTCTGCACAACGGAAGCACGAAAAGATCGTGTACTTTTGTTCCCATTCCTCCCAATCCATGGCCTATGACATGATGCGGATCATCAGCAGTAGCACCACATCCACAACATGGCTGTGTTTTTACCCATCGAGTGTATTGTTCACATTCCCAGCGAATCAGTTTTGGTTTAAGCATGTAAGATTGCGGCGGTTCTGCATCACCGACTAATTTAATAACCGGCTTATCCAGTTGTTCCCATCCCTCACGGGCCATTACTGCCATTTCTTCAATCACTGGTACCGCTCTATCATCAAACGGCGTTATATCTGCCTCTTTCATCTCTCCGCCTGGTAGAGAATTTTTAGGCAGATTCAATACCTGCCGGGCAATATCTTCTGGCAACCGGTCAGACACCGATTTAAGAACAGACCACCAACACACCTCATGAATACTAAGTTGATGGTCTTCCGGTATCCTTAAATCACTGCTGATGCGCTCAAGAACCCATTCAATAATATTGCGCCGAGCCAGCTCATCCAGTACCGGCGTTGACCATTCACGCATTTTATTATCATGATGCCAGCATAACCTGATCGCGCTATTGCCATAGTTCAGGGTAGTTAATTGGTGGTGACAGTCTTCATCTGATACCTGGCAGCACTTCCGACCTGATATGGCGTTGATTAACTGGCTCTTACCACCAGCAGCCAAAATTACATCAGAATTTATCAGGAACGGGGTCAGGGCATGATTAAATGCTAGGTTCTGAACAATATCGGGCAACGGCCCAGAGTTGACCTGCTGTAAATATTCCGGCTCGTTACAAATAAGGATCCGTTGTGTGCGCCGAAAATTGGGGAGCAGTTCGCTCCCCGGTTTCAGTATCACAATTCCAAGATCCTGCTGAACATAAGGTGTTAGCAGCATTCTCATGATTTACACCACCTGTGCTAAACCCAAAGTACCTTTCATTTCGAATCGACCGATTTTAGGGTGATACCAGTATTTGCTACGTACAGGCCGAGTAGATTCATTAAGAACAGTTTTAATTGCCCCAAGGAAATCATCCTCCCGGACAACTGTTACATTAGACAAGATACCTACAGGAGTCATAAAAGGTACTTTTTTACTTTCCAGGCTAAATGCTTTTATTAAATCACGCGTTTTCTGTACAGATAATCCACCTTCAGAGGAAAGATTTTTGATTGTCTGCCACCCCGGAGGGATGGCGCCTGAAGAAATCTGCTCTATTTGACGCTCAACGCCATTAACCCGACACTCAAACTGCTTCATTCGACGCTGATTAGCTACAGCTTCAGATGCTATACGAGCAATCATCTCAAGTTCTGATTCAGGTTCATCCCTAAAATAGGCACTTTCCATTTTTTCAAAGAATGACCAGGCTTCATCAGTATCGACAATCTTTGACATTCGGGCGGCGCCTTTCTCGGTATATAGAGTTAAGCTGCGAGCCTTGTTCGAAATTTGTGCGTCAATATTATTAGCGCACAAAATTTGCACTTCATCGCCAGTTAAGGTGATCACATGAACCCCTTCGATGAAGCGAGATCGGTGATTGGACAAATTGGCACGGAGATTGGATGCTGTCGTACCGTAACCAGCCGCCAGCGTTTCAGTGGTAACGACGCGGGCACCTTGCCATTCAATGACAGGAAGATTTTCGACAGCAATAGTAGAAACTACGCCAGTAGCGTTTAATTGATTCATGTGTTTTCCTCCACACAGTTTTAGTGATGCTCCTCCCCAAACATCTGCACAATGAAAGGAGCGGTTAGATCGAAAATACAGCAGTGATAAACTTTTTTCTAGCCATTAATTCAATGAAAATTAAAGACTACCGTACCATTACTGCCTTTTCTTTAGTTTCTCTGGTGCTAATAACAAAACAGCTACACCGGCACAGGCCACAACGGTCAAAAATATTGCTAATCCCATTGCGCCTCCAGTTCATCAAGATCGATTTCGACTATAACTCCGGTTGCACCTTCGCTTTCATCCGTCTTTCTTAATGCTGCCGCTTTCTTTAACGCTCGATAACACCGGTCTTTTCCATCCATGGCGTACTTCTGGGTATAGGCATTGTCGTTTAAATCAAATACCAATCCCCATATCTCTATTGCCCGGCGTAACCATCCCTTATTCTCGTAATGATGAGCAAGCCTACATACGTCATAGAATGCCGGACTCTCTCCGGAGAACTGAGGTGGTTTTTCTGGCCCTCTAAATGCACCAATACAAGTGGAGGCGATTTCATCATGTAGCACGGCGTTACTTTTCCTCACGCTGCCACCCTCCCCAGCCGCCCCGCTTCCCTTCGGATTTGTTCCAGAAATGCTTCGCCGGTGTCTACCAGTTGATCACGGGTCACATAGCTGAACCGCTCCCCTTTCCACGTCTTATCAAAAACTACTATCGCACCAGCAAAGAATGCGCCGGTTGGTTTTTGCTTGTCGTTGGCAGGGATAAACCACAAGGGAGCATCAAACCCGATGCGTCCACGGATGAAGACAATGTGATCGGCATCTTCTGGCCACCATGCCTCCGATGTTGCTGCTTTGATTAAAAACACATACCGGCCGCCCTTCTCACGCATCGCCATTGTGTGATTCATGATATGAGTCATGCCGGTTATATATTCCCCGTCATGCTGCTGTGGTCGGCTATAGGGTGGATTAGCAAACGCGGCGCCGCGCAACTCTTTCAGACGTTCAGACCAGTCCTGAGTTAGCGCGTTGTCCTCTGCTGTGTAATACGCTGGGCATTTGCTGTTTTCAGCATCAGTAAACAGATCTAGCGCCAGCGGACCAAACATACTGTTGATACCCCAGAATATGGGATCTGGTGTACGCCACTGATCGCCTATGTCTTTTAGATAATGACTTTCAACTGACCGCTGTTCCATCAATTCTTGGCTGTAGGTATTCATGCTGCAGCCTCCCCTGATAGCCGTTCGCTATATTCTGTCCAGAGACTATTCCAGCGCTGCTGGGCAAACGATGCCTGCTGATTCCTGATACCGGCTTTTCCTGCGGCCTTCCGAACTTCAATTTCTAACTGGCTAGGATTGGTGATTTCACCAACACCGGAAGTGTAACGGCGATACGCTGCATCACGTTCTGAGTTATCAACACCTGAGCCCTTGATCGGCTTCCCGTCCTTCACCCACTTTCCGTTTACGTATTCAGGCCGCCCACTTTCATTCCATTTTTCTGCTGCCTGCAAGTATCCGGGGAATTTACTCGGGCTAAACAAGGGAATTGGACGTAGATACTCAGACATTTTGAGATCATCCCCCCATTTCTCGTTCGTGTAGTCCACGACCAAAAGCAGTTCAGATAGCGTAAAGCCCTCAATCAGTCTGGCGCGAATGCCTTCCAGTGAAGTTTTACTTGGTTGATATTTTGATCCAGTCACTAAGTTCAGGTGGTTTAATACCTGCTTAGCCTGATCAGTAATCATTGTTGCGGGGTCTGGCTGCTCAGCAGCCGGACAAGAGGTTTTAACTGATGGATCTTGTTTTGAACTTACTGACGGATCGTGTCCAGATTCTGGACCCTGAGAAACCGATTTTTTGATATTTCCTGAACGTTCAGATTCTGAATGTCCAGTTTCTGAATGTTCGGATTCTGAACGTCCAGAATCTGAACCCTGAGAATAAATAGCATTGGCTGCTGTCCGTAACTTCTCCACGTTTAACCGGTATATGTTGGTGGCGCTGCGCTGTCCCTTTCTACGTTCCTGTTTTGTTAACCAGCCTTCTTTCATCAGCTCATTAATAGCCGTAATGACCGTGCTACGACCTGCGCCAATCTGACGGGCAATTGTATCGACTGATGGCCAGCAAACGCCTTCATCATTCGAAAAATCAGCCAGCCGTACCATGATGGCCACTTTCATTGTCTTCATGCCAGAAGAGGCGCAACCATCCCAAACATATGCAGATAATTTTACGCTCATGATTGCTGGCCCTCCGCTACATCCTGAACCAGCGTATATTGCTGGTAAAATGCATCGCGAGGCATAGTACAGTCGTATTTCAGATGCAACGGACGATACGTGACCATCACTTTTGAATGCTTTTTATATGAGCGGATATAACGAACTTTAACGCCGTCAGAATTTCGACAGAGGATCATACTGATACCTCCTTCATTTCAAATCGGCCCAATTTAGGGTGGTACCAATATTTACTACGGCAGGGACGGGTAGCCCCTCGCTTTACTTCCGTTAGGGCTGCTATAAATTCGGCTTCATTGGCTACAGTTGCATTAGCAAGAACACCATTCGGCGTATTGAAAGGTACTTTTTTGCTTTCTACGCGAAATGCTGCAATCAGAGCGCGAACTTTGTCATCAGACAGACCAGAAATTGCTACTAAGTTTTTTATAGTCTGCCATCCCGCTGGGATTGTTCCCGCAGAAATGCGGTTAACTTCGGCTGATACACCAGAAACACGCTGTTCTATAGCCAATAGTCGCCGTTGACTTTCAGCGGCAACAGTAGCCATTTTAGCGATCATCTCCATCTCAGTTAATTGAGTAGGCATCTGAATGCCAGAATCAAATGTCCTGATGACTTTTAAGTTAAATGCAGGACTAATCCACATGGCATACGCATAAACCAGTTCACGACACGCGTATGTACCCTGATTAATGCCTCCTCGGATTGATTCGAATGAAGCAATGCTCATATCTGAGCAACGGTCAATTTCTGCACATAAATCTCTAATCTGATCATGTCGCAAAAAATTAGCGGGTTTATGCCGTTCCTCACCACCTGCTGCAATATGTAAGTCATTGAGACTATAACGCCCCGCCGAATCTTGACGGATAGTTGTTCCATCGATGGCTAAACCAGAGGTATCAGCCGTTGGCTGAGTGGCTAAATGATGCATACGCCACCCCGCCGATTCACTACACCCACAATTCCAGCGGCGCGACTGTGGTTGCACGGTACCCAGCGACCTTTTATCATGCGCTCATACCGAAACAACGCGCCACGCCCTACCAATGGAACAGCGCGAAGTTGCGGAAAATGCAACTTTGTTGTTAAACTGATCATGCGTTAATTACTCCACACAGTTGTTTTTGACGCCGACGCCAGTGACCTGCACAGTCCTGGCGTCAACCTTTTCTTCGGGCGGACAAAAATATCGATATAGCAGAGTGTTATATTCCATCCACTTGGCTATGACCTGATGACTGTCATCTTCAATAAGCTCTCGCTCTGCCAAATCGATCACCCCATCAGCAATAGCCAGCTTCACTTTCTCTGAGTGCTTACCCATCCAAGTGATGGCATCCAGTAGACGATTATTGATATCGTCATTATCTACTTCACCGATATCCACCAGTGGTACATTTACGCTATTTGAGTACCGGGATACTGCATCTGCAATATGAGTAGTCCCACTCGCTCGTTGCAATACCAGCGCCCAGCCCATCGGGAAAATCTGATCACCATCTGCACGTAGCCGGTTAAATATTGCGTTCTCTGTTACGTCTAACCATTCAGCCGCGTCAGAATATCCACCGGGCAGACTTGCTATTGTCTTTTTGATAGCAATAATCAGCCATTCCGGCTGCTTTTCTGCTTTCCAATTTTGTTTAGGTCCCACAGTTATCCCCTTTTAGTTGTGGTTTTAATAGGTATCTTGAGTAAGTAATAATTCTCCTTGTGTTAGGGATTAAGCTGCTTTTGGTGGAAATACATCGTCCAGACCGCAAGCAACACCTAGTTCATTAAGGGCACTCACAATAAGCCTGCAATTTTTTAAACTTGGCTTTCTGCGACCGAGTTCGTAATGACCGATCGCTCCTTGCGTTAACCCAACTTTCTCGGCGAGATATTCTTGTGAAACATTCGCCTTCTCTCTTAACTCTCTAATGCAACTCATGAGACTCTCCTTTTGTTTCATTTATAATACATTTTGTATTTTATTATAGCAATATAGTCAATACATTTTGTTAGTTGATGGAGTTAATACAGAGCGTAATAATCTAAAAATGAAACAGACATGGAATACTCTGGCTAAAGCCAGAATGTCCGAGCTTGAGATATCACAAGAAAAGCTTGGTGAGATGATTGGCAAAACTCAGGGCGCTATTGGGCATTGGCTTAATGGGCGTAGAGAGCCCTCTATTGATGATATAGCGTCTATACTTAACGCTCTTGACCTTCATGAAATTACAATAAAATCTGATGGGAGCGCGTCATTGAATCCAAGTCTAGAGTTAGAGTCAATTGCCTCTAATCAACGATTAAAGACACAAGCTGGCTATTTTATTGAGGTGCTTGATGTAAAGGCTAGCGCTGGCCCTGGGGTAATCAATAACGATGTTATCGAAACGGTAAAGCTTGTTGAATACACAGGGGATCAGGCTAATTTAATGTTCGGTGGTCGCAACCCCAAAAACATAAAAATGATTACTGTTAGCGGCGATAGCATGGCTGGCACTATTGAGCTAGGTGATTCTATTTTTGTTGATGTAAGTAAGAATAGCTTTAGCGGTGACGGTATATATGTTTTCGTATTCAAAAACACACTGCATGTTAAAAGAATACAGATGATGCCTGACTGCCTCCTCGTTCTCTCTGATAACCCAAAATACAAAGAGTGGAAGATAACAGAGGAAACCGAACAATATCTAAGGATATCCGGCAAAGTCCTCCTAAGCCAGTCCCAAGCCTACAAGCGTCACGGATAGAAATCCTAAACTATTAGGGAGTAAAAGTGAAAAAGTACCAAATTCTTTCTGTATTTACATGTGATAAATCATCGGGTGTGATCGATTGTAATACTTTAGTTTATAGAAACATTTTTTCAGTGAATTCTTTTCCAAAAGAGATTGATTTTTTAGTCGGTGCTACTATTGCAACACCAGCAGATTATCCATTTTTCAATATTAAATTTGATTTCTTTGATGAGAAGGATCAGGCGCTGACACAGGAGGTGCATGATCTTGAACCTATTGCAATTGAAGTACTAACAAATGAAAACAACATATCAGTAACAACTATAATTTTTCATCCTGAACATCATATCATTAGTAAACCAGGCATTCTAAAAATCGAAGCAACCCTTGGTCAGGCTAAAAATATAAATGCCATTCTTGATAAAAAAAGTACCATGGTGATTGTATCCAAAACATGGAGAGGTAAACTATAATTATGGCTCAGACGTTTAAGTTTGATGAGGAAAAGCAGAAAAGACAATCCCTATCATCACCCTCCTTACAAAGAGAACATGAACACGGTGGTGGTAATGGTGGAGGTAATGATATGTTAGAAGCTAGGGTTAAAAAAATTGAAGAAGACCTGCATACAATAAAAACAGATATAGCGGTCATTAAATCAAATTATTCTTCAAAAGAAGATATTTCCTCTATTAGGATAGAGTTACATCAATCAATATCAGGACAAACTAAGTGGGTGGCAGCAACAATCATTGCAGTCGCTGGCGCATCTCTTGCAGTTGCAAGGTTCATTTTTTTATAATCTTAACGATCCAGCCCCTTAATTGGGGCTTTTTTGTGCCTACAATCCAAGAAATTTATTCATCCTTAAAGCCCGCCTTTGTGACACTTATCACATTACTAGAATACTGGTGACGATTCCGTAACCGAGAATCAAATTACTTTCAAACTAAATTCTTTTTATTATCAATAATATAACCGAATTCGCATGCAATTGCCTCCACATAAAATACATTTTGTATTTATTATTTTAAATACATCTTGTATTATTAATCTATCGAAAGCAGCACATCAAGTGTTCCGTTAACAATATAAAACACAGAATATCCGTGTGGAGTGTAACCAGGTGGTTCAGAGTGCAGTCTGACCACGCTACAGGAGCGTAATAATGAAACCAACTGATCTGAAACCTGGTGCGCGAGTGATTATTGAATCACACGGTGGCCGTGATGTTGTTGTGGGTACATTCATCAGGCGCGTATCAAGACAACCGAACAGACCAGCCCATAGCATTATTCGTGTTGATGATTTTGCCGGGTTGCATGGTTCCGATGACCTTGGTGATACCCCATATCCTGATTATGTGGTTTCTCGGCGGGTTTATCCGCAGCCGGAAAAAAAATAGCTGCCACCACAAACAAAAAAGCGAACCACCAGGCTCGCTTATTAATAGAAGTAAATGCTCTTTAACAACTAGGCCGACACTATTCCTCACCAGGTTTCTTGACGTTATTGGCAAGATAATCAGCTTGATTTGGTAACCCACCAGCAAGCCATGAAAGTATCTTTTGGCATCTGGTTAAAGTGATAGGCGTCTCGTCTTTAAGGCCTAAGACTATTGTAGCCCGTTGTTGAGCCGCAAATTCTAAGATATGCCACACCTTGGTATCAATGGACTCAATTCTTAAGAATTCAGCTTTCAGTTGCTCGTCGGTCAATGATGGCTCATTTCTTATCAACTGAAGATATCTAACAGCCTGAAGGTCTGCTGCTGCAGAAGCCTTGCCAAATTGGTAAATAAATGAAATTGCACTAAATAATGCAATAAGAGCGCCGTAAGCCATTGTTCCCTTAAAAGAAGCAAAAACAGAGGCACCTAAGAAAAAAATCAGGGCAGAAAGAAAGCGATCGATTCTTCCCCAAAGGGTTGATTGCATCCTCTCTAAGTAATGCGAATGGTTGAGCTGATAAATCATCTCATAACGTGTCATGTATTACCTCACCTTCTTTGATCGGTTGAGACCCATATAAAAAATTACAGGTATCTGGATGAATAACATATTCAAAGATTGGTTGGTAGCACTCCAATCTTACCACGATCGCTGTGAGTGGAAAAATAATCAGCGACTTTATTTATTAGGTTGAGGTGGAGGTGTTGGTCTTGGAGCAGGTTTAGGGGAACGATGTCCACCAACATCAGGCCTATTACACAATACCTTGGGTTTTGGTGCTGGCGGTGGCTTCGGGGTTTGGTGATTAGGAACGATAGGACCTTGAGATAAACAAATCTCAATTTTTGGTTTTGGAGATGGTGCTGGTTTAGGGCATTTATGATCTTCTCCATATCCACGACGCTCCTCAGTCATGAAAATCTTCGGTTTCGGTTTTGGAGCTGGCGTTGGTTTTGGACATTTATGGTCACCAGTTCGAATCATCCAGACTTTAGGTTTTGGAGTTGGTCTTGGGTTTTTATGAAAAGGCTCTACAGGGTCAGAATCCTGACTATAGATTTTAGACGGATTAGGTTGTGGTGGAGATACAGGACTTCTGTGCTTGCGCTCATAATCTGACATAAAAATATCCTTATCTGTTGTGGTGACATAAGGATACCACTTCGCCGGAAGTGGTTAAACATCCGGCACTTACAAATATTCAAAAGCGCCCTGCGGCTCAAACTTAAACTGTGATGAGTAAATGTAACAAGCTGATGGGGCGCTTCTGAATGCAGACCTTAACAGGTCGTGTGGAGTGGTAAACCGCTGTGAACGTGGGCGCTATGTGCAGTATGGCAACCATCAACACAGTACCTTTAAATATTTACGGAGTAGTTAACGTATGAGTAATGACCGTATGACTGTTATCCCTGATTTCTTCGGGGAACTGGATGCTGGTGTATTCCAGAATAAGTTTGCCGCCGCTCTGAATAACGTGGCGCTGGGTGTCCTTAATAATGCTGGTAAGGGCAAGGTAACCATCACCCTAAACATTGAGCGACTGAATAACTCAATTGAGGAAAAGCGGGTTGGCATCAAGCACACCCTGTCTTTTACCACCCCTACCCCTCGCGGCAAATCTTCTGAAGAAGATACCACCGAAACGCCGATGTACGTCAATAAGGGCGGAAAACTGACCATTTTGCAGGAAGACCAAGGTCAACTGTTCACTATTGCTGGAAAGCCTGACGGCAAGCTATCAGCAACCAAATAGTCCCATACTCATTATTAAGTTTAAGGAAAAATTATGACTCAGTTAGACGCATCAGCAATCAATGAAATTAAAGATCTGACGCTGGCAGGACATCACACTAGAGGGCTTGACGCTGTAGCCTCTGATATTGCTGTATTACCAAGTGGCTATAACGTTGTAAACCTTGAAAAATTTAATTTATATCGTGACCGTTTTCGCGGCTGTATGAGCACAACCAGTATTGATGATTTCGTTCGCTATTCCATTCAAACCGCCGATTTTGAAGCCAGTCCTGCTGGTTGCTTCATTAATGCGGATGCGATGGAGGCGGTCAGTATTTTTAATCTCGGTAATGTCGCCAACCCCGGCCATGCAGATAACACTGCATCAATTGCGCTGAAGAAAACAGCCCCTTTCCGTGCCCTGCTGGATATTAACGGTCGTAAAAACCGCCAGAAGGATTTAGCTGAATGGCTTGAAGATTGGAAAGAGTACCTTCTTGCTTTTGATGCTGAAGGCGCTGAAAAGAGCATCCAACAAGCCGTTTCAGCAATCCGCCGCATCACAATTGAGTCAATATCTTCCTCTGACCATGAAGATCAGGACTTCAGCGCAAAACGATCTGTAATGGAGAGTGTAGAAGCTAAGAGCAAAGAGGTTATGCCGGTTGCGTTTGAGTTTAAGTGCGTTCCTTACGAAGGCTTAACCGAGCGACGTTTCAGTCTGCGTCTTAGTATTCTGGCCAGCGATACCCCTCAGCTAGTTCTTCGTATTGTTCAACTGGAAACCGCAGAAGAAGCGATCGCAATGGAATTCCGCGACCTGCTGATCGAGAAGTTCACAGATAAACCAGTTAATACCTTTATCGGTTCGTTTAAAGCGTAATGCTGCCCAAAGCTACCGGTTTGCCGGTGGCTTTACGAAGTGTTACAGCGTTGTGCAGACGCTACCCATTAACTGTTGTGGAGTAATTAACATGTCTTGGTTAACGACAATTTCAGGTAAGCATTTTAACTATCAAGACCCCGACCCAGGTTCTATTTGCATTCGTGATATTGCCCGTGCTCTATCCCATGAATGCCGGTTTGCTGGTCACGTTCCAGCGTTTTATTCAGTTGCCCAGCACTCTGTTTTCGTCAGCCATTTAGTGCCGCAAGAATTCGCAATGGAAGCACTGCTGCATGATGCTGTTGAAGCATATTGCAAGGATATTCCTGCCCCATTGAAACGCCTGTTACCTGATTATCAGGCAATAGAACATCGTATCGACCTGTTAATTCGTGGTTTATTCAAGCTGCCGGCAGAGCACAGTAAAGAGGTTAAACACGCTGATTTGGTAGCACTGGCAACTGAACGGCGGGACTTTGGGCTTGATGATGGTACCGAGTGGCCCATCTTAAAGGGGATTACCCCAGACAAAGAGCTAATTCTTAGCTGGCCTGCATATGATGCATATAACGCATTTATTGACCGGTTCTATGAACTGAAAAATGCTGGCTACCAAGCCTCAGTAGAGGGCCAGAAACTATGAGCCAAGTTAAGTTCTCTTTAGGCGCAAAGCTGTTTATAGCTGGCCTCATTTTAGTCTGGGTATTGTGTATAGCTGCATTGGGAGTGCTTATCCATGGATACTAACACTGCATTTACACCCAGTAATGTGCAAATTGACCTAATGCAGCACGCTCTGGGTATTAGTGAGCACAACCGAAACGATATTTATCGAAATTATTTCTATGTCGATGGCAGACATTCTCACTGGGATGAATTAGTAACTCACGGATACGCGACCGTTCAGAAAGCACCAGCATTTACCAGTGGAGGGGTTACTTATCACTGTACCGAGCGTGGGCGTATAGCAGCAATTTGCGCTATACCGGAGCCGGAGAAGTTAACCGGTGGAAAGCAGAAATATAATGAATACCTCCGCTCAGAGTGTTGTGAATCATTTGCAGAGTGGCTTGGTATTGAAGTTCCTGAACGTGATTACTGCTATTGGGGAGAGGATGACGGCAAAGTCCGACTGAGAAGCAGCCGTGCGACTGGCGAATACTGCAAAACATTAAAGGACGCCAAGGCCAGTTATAAAGCTGCTCTGAAAGCTAAAAAGGAAGGTGCTTATGTCTACTACTAACACAGGTATCAACATCAACGAAGTGTTGGGGCCTTTTAACATAGGAGCTTACTGCATTCATACCAGTAAATATGGAAAACGTGGATGCAGAGTTGTGGGTCACGATGGGCATGCTGTGATTATAAAGCGACTCGGTGGCGGGTATTACGGAGTGCCTGAAAGGTCTTTAACTCCATGCTCTGTTACTGAGGCGAGAAATGCAGAGGTGAGCATTAAAGGAAAAAGCCATGAGTAATGATATCAACACAATTGCACAACAGTTGAGAGCAGCGGCTATTATCAACACGTCAGCCTTTCTGACAGTAACAAATAGCGAAGCTATTGCATTATGTGATGCTCTGGAAGCGGCACAGAAACATAACAACGAACTGGAAACCTCAGAGAATCAATTGATTACTGAGCGTGATAATGCAGAGCAGGCTTTATCAGATATGTTCATGGCAGTAATTGGTGAGCCACCAGAATGGAGTAATGTGTACGGGTTTATTGATGCTGTTGACGATGTATCTGAACGTATCACATATCTTGAATCCGATCCGGTCCAGATAGTGCCGGATGATTATTTCGCTTCGCTGGTCGAAACTGCCCGAGTATCCGCAAATAAGGCAATAGCTAAATTCCCACAGCCGAATTATGTGCTGCTAAAGGTTGCAGAAGAAGCTGGCGAAGTGGTTCAGGCTGGCGTCCATTACGCAGAGAACCGCAAATCTTGGCAAGATGTGGAGGGCGAAATTGTCCAATTATTGGCAATGCTTATTCGACTTGTCACAGAGGGCGATCAAATTAATGGCGTCACTCCGCCTGACCACTACCGCATAACCCAACAGCCTGCAACACATGAAGCTGATGTTATTTTAAATCAAAGTAAAGAAGAAATAAAAAAAGTTGTCCATGAGGTACTGATCGAACAATCAAAGCTTGGTGGAATGTTAAGTAAATGGTAAGGCAATAAGGCCCACGTGCAGGTGGGCCACTACTGTGTGGAGAAATAGCCATGATCCAAATGTTAACACTTGAAGAATGGGCGTTGGATAAATACCGAAGCAATCCCCCCTCCAAAAGCACCCTAATGAAATATGCCAGAGCTGGGCATTTCCAACCACCAGCTAGGAAAGAAGGAAGGCTATGGAGAGTGCGGGAAGATGCGGAGTTAGTAGGCCAATTGGCAACGCCTGAAATCAAGAGAAATGATAACCCTAAGTTACAGAGGATCTTAAACGATGGCAGCCAGACCCCGTAAAAATAACGTTGATATACCTAATCTATACCCTCTTTATAGTCGGTCAGCAAATAAGGTTTATTGGCGTTATCGCCACCCTATCACGGGTAAATATCACGCTCTTGGTACCGATGAACAAGAAGCAAGAGAAATCGCTATTGAGGCTAATACCCGGCTGGCAGAGCAACGTTCCCGGCAGATATTAGCGCTCAATGATCGAATCGCAATGATAAAGGGAAAAGAAATTACGGTTAACACCTGGCTTGATCGTTATTGGAAAATTCAGGAAGAGAGATTGAAGGAAGGCGATATTAAGCCGAATACATTTAAGCAGAAAAAGAAACCTGTTGATTTACTGCGCCACAACTTTGCAATGAAACCCCTTCCGGCAGTTGATGCAAGATACATTGTATCAATATTGGACGCATCCAAAGAGGCCGGACAACATAGAATGGCTCAAGTTATCCGTTCTGTTTTAATTGATGTATTTGCGGAAGCACAGCAAGCTGGCGAAGTTCCCCCGGGCTATAATCCTGCGCTGGCCACCAAACAACCGCGAAGGAAAATAACCAGGCAGCGGCTGAATCTGGATGAATGGCAACAGATTTTTAATATTGCAGATAAGAACCATACGTATATGGGTAATGCAATGCTACTTGCTCTTGTGACCGGTCAGCGCCTGGGCGACATCTCTAAAATGAAATTTAGTGATATTTGGGATGACCATTTACATATTGTGCAGGAAAAGACTGGGGCAAAACTGGCGATCCCCCTTTCGATAAAATGTCACGCCATTAACTGGACGTTAAAGGATGTGATCACGAAATGCCGCGATCGTGTAGTGAGCCATTATCTTGTTCACTACACCAAGCCAACATCAATGGCGAAACGTGGCGGACAAGTTAGCCCTAATACACTCACAACCAACTTCAGTAAAGCTCGGGATCTAACGCGTATTGATTGGAGTAATGGCACACCAGCAACATTCCATGAACAACTGTCACTATCAGAAAGGTTATATGGTGAGCAGGGAATAAATACCCAATTATTACTTGGTCACAAATCTCAAAAACAGACAGAGCAGTATCATGATGATAGGGGTAAAAACTGGATTATCGTTGCAGTGTAGTTATTCTTAATAACGCTATCACATAACGATAGCGTTATTAGCAATTAATTTATTAAAAGTTCAAATAATTCTTTAATATGACATAAAACATAAATACTAGGTATTACTATAGAAATAGAAGCTAAAATAACCGCAACCATTACACAAATCCGATATTTTCTTTCTCCCTTTTTCACTCGCTCCCATTCAGATTTCAGTATTATTTCACTATGTCTATAATACCGTTTTCTGAACACTTGAGGTGATAATTCAGGTTTTGTAGCCAATATATTTTTAGAAATTAACTGTAACAACTCGTCTTCTGATGGCGTTGGATTATCACTCGTAAATCTTAACTTTATGCTTGCAGCAGCAAAATTAATTTTATCAGTCAATTCACTTACTATTTCTGGATCTGTTTTATCAGAAATGCAGCAATAGTACATCATCAACTCAGCTAGTTCCTTTCTTAACCCATCAATCCAAGCTTGCCTAAATTCAGATGTCTTATTCTCTTTTGTGATAATAAGCCCTATTGCAGCGCCTATCGCACCTAGAGATGCTGCAATAATTGCCGCGATTCCTCCATCCATATGATAGATCCCTAATTAGATTAAACTTCATCGCACTATACTAATCTTCAGTAACCATATCATCTAAATATTCATAAACTAACTGATATTCAGCCACTGATTAACACGTCTTTTTAATGGAGTTTTGATAAAAAGTTTTGATAATGTTTTGATAATAGATAGCAAGCTAACAATAAAAAACGGGAGCGTTCAGGCTCCCGTTAATATTTGTGACACTTTTAGCAATTACATGCAGGCAATCACATCTTTGCCAAACTCGCTACAGGAGCGCTCTTTAGCGTCATCCATCATACGGGCGAAGTCATAAGTGACAGTTTTATTCTTAATTGCCCCTTCCACGCCTTTGATGATTAAGTCTGCTGCTTCGGTCCAGCCCATATGACGCAGCATCATCTCAGCAGACAGAATGACAGAGCCTGGGTTCACTTTATCCTGACCAGCATATTTTGGTGCCGTACCGTGAGTTGCTTCGAACAACGCGCAGTCATCACCAATATTTGCTCCTGGTGCAATCCCGATACCACCAACCTGTGCTGCCAGTGCATCAGAAATATAGTCACCGTTGAGGTTCATCGTTGCAATCACATCATACTCTTCCGGACGCAGCAGAATTTGCTGCAGGAAGGCATCGGCGATAACGTCATTAATAATAATGTCTTTGCCAGTCTTAGGATTTTTGACCTTCAACCATGGGCCACCATCAAGCAGTTCACCGCCGAACTCTTCTTTTGCTAACTGGTAACCCCAGTCTTTAAAAGCGCCTTCGGTAAATTTCATGATGTTGCCTTTGTGTACCAGCGTAACGGAGTCACGATTGTTATCAATCGCATACTCAATTGCTGCACGAATCAGGCGCTTACTACCCTCTTCCGAGCACGGTTTAATACCAATACCGCACTGCTGTGGGAAACGAATTTTAGTTACGCCCATTTCATCACGCAGGAACTTAATCACTTTATCAGCTTCAGCAGTGCCTGCTTTCCACTCAACACCTGCATAAATATCTTCTGCGTTTTCACGGAAAATCACCATATCGGTCAGATCAGGACGTTTAACCGGACTTGGTGTACCTTCAAAATAACGCACCGGACGCAGACAAATATAGAGATCCAACTGCTGACGTAATGCTACGTTCAAAGAACGAATACCACCACCAACTGGCGTCGTCAGAGGGCCTTTAATAGCGACTTTATATTCACGAATTAAATCCAGCGTCTCATCAGGTAACCAAACGTCTTTACCATATACCTGAGTTGATTTCTCACCAGTATAGATTTCCATCCAGGAGATTTTGCGCTCGCCGCCGTAAGCTTTCTTTACTGCCGCATCAACAACATCAATCATGACAGGCGTTACATCAACACCAATACCGTCACCTTCAATATAGGGAATAATAGGATCTTGCGGAACTGTGAGTTTGCCATTAGCGTTAACTGTAATTTTTTTACCTGTGGCAGGAACAACTACTTTGCTTTCCATCAAACTCTCCTCTGAGGACATGTTTGTTAATTTTTTGTAAGATGCACACATGATACTACTTGATTACTTTCAGTCCGCCAATCAAAAACTTTTTCAAGTATAATGATTTAACGATTCAACACGCGAAATGTCATGTTAAAGCTAGCAACTAAAAAAAATTCTGCCACTGGCAGAAGACAAAAAACCGTCAACCGTGCGCCAAAAGGCCCACGGCGCGTAATTTTGTTCAATAAACCCTATGACGTATTACCTCAATTCACGGATGAAGCGGGCAGAAAAACATTAAAAGATTATATTTCTGTAACCGGCGTTTATGCCGCAGGAAGACTGGATCGCGATAGTGAAGGCCTGCTGGTTTTGACAAACGACGGTAAATTGCAGGCAGAATTAACACAGCCGCAACATAAAACAGGGAAAGTCTATTTGGTTCAGGTGGAAGGAATTCCTGACACTGAAGCACTGGATAAATTACGTAAGGGCATCACTCTAAATGACGGTCCAACTCTTCCTGCCGGTGCAGAACTCATTGCTGAACCCGATTGGTTATGGCCTCGGGATCCACCTATCCGCGAGCGCAAAGCTATTCCAACCAGTTGGATAAAAATAACTCTGTATGAAGGGCGAAACCGTCAAGTTCGTAGAATGACAGCCCATGTAGGATTTCCAACCCTGCGATTAATCCGTTACAGTCTGCATAACTGGAATCTTGATGGCCTTGCCCCCGGCGAATGGAAAGAGGTGAAATATGTCTGACGACCAATATAAACCCCACGTCACCATGGCCTGTGTTGTTCAGGCTGAAAATCGTTTTCTGATGGTGGAAGAACGGATCCACGGTTTACCAACATTAAATCAACCCGCTGGTCATCTTGAAGCCTATGAAACACTGTTAGAAGGCGCCCAGCGAGAGCTTTGGGAAGAAACCGGCATTCATGCCGCACCACAATCTTTGCTGCAAATTTATCAATGGATTGCCAGCGATGGTACGCCGTTTATCCGCTTTACCTTTGCCATTGATTTACCAGAGATGCCCGAAACTATGCCTCACGACAGCGATATTGACCGCTGCCTGTGGTTAACGGCTGAGGAAATTATTCATGCGCCCAATCTGCGTTCCCCTTTAGTCAGAGAAAGTATGATTCGTTACCTGCAGCCTGAACGCTACCCCCTTTCAATACTGGAAAACTTCAGATAGCGAAAAAGCGTTTGTGTTAAGCGGTGCGCCAAGGCTATCAACGTGCTAAAATGCTGCGCTGCAAAGCAGTCTCAACAATATATTTTGTATCACCCTAAGTCATAACAGTACGCGAGAGCCCCATGTCAGATAATAGCCAGAAAAAAGTCATTGTCGGTATGTCCGGCGGTGTTGACTCCTCCGTTTCAGCCTGGTTGCTACAGCAGCAGGGCTATCAGGTGGCCGGTTTATTTATGAAAAACTGGGAAGAAGATGATTCAGATGAGTATTGTTCCGCAGCTACTGATTTGGCAGATGCTCAGGCTGTCTGCGATAAATTAGGTATTGAGCTTTATACCATCAACTTCTCCGCGGAATATTGGGATAACGTATTTGAGCACTTCCTGGCTGAATATAAAGCCGGGCGTACCCCAAATCCGGATATTCTGTGTAATAAAGAGATCAAATTTAAAGCATTTCTGGAATTTGCAGCAGAAGACCTTGGTGCTGATTATATTGCTACTGGTCACTATGTTCGCCATCAGGATATTGACGGTAAAAGCCGCCTGCTGCGTGGTGTAGATGCTAATAAAGATCAAAGTTATTTTCTTTATACCCTAAGCCATGAGCAAGTTGCTCAAAGCTTGTTTCCTGTTGGCGAACTGGAAAAACCGGAAGTTCGCAAAATTGCTGAACAGTTAGATTTAGCCACTGCGAAAAAGAAAGACTCTACGGGTATCTGCTTTATCGGTGAACGTAAATTCAAAGATTTTCTGGCCCGCTATTTACCGGCACAACCTGGTGACATCGTTACGGTTGATGGTGACCACGTTGGTATCCACCAAGGGTTGATGTATCACACTTTGGGTCAACGCAAAGGATTAGGCATTGGCGGTTTGAAAGACGGTGGTGAAGACCCATGGTATGTGGTTGATAAAGATCTGATTAACAATCGTTTGATTGTTGCACAAGGTCACGACCATCCCAGCCTGTTCTCTACTGGTTTGATAGCCCAACAACTACACTGGGTCGATCGTAATGAAATCACTGAAACGTTCCGCTGTACGGTTAAGACTCGCTATCGTCAGCAGGATATTCCTTGTACTGTGATCCCCCATGGCCCGGATCGGATTGAAGTTCGTTTTGATGAGCCCGTAGCAGCCGTTACCCCAGGACAATCGGCCGTGTTTTATCAAGGTGAAGTTTGCCTTGGCGGCGGTGTTATTGAAGAACGTTTACAGGATTAATTGTGGCAAAAAATTATTATGATATTACCGTAGCTTTGGCTGGTATCGCTCAGTCAGCTCGCCTGGTTCAACAACTGGCCCATAACGGTCAGTGTGATAACGATGCCCTTTCTGTTTCGCTAAAAAGCATTCTGGTGACGGATTCTCCTTCTACCCTGGCTGTTTTCGGACATGAAAGCGACCTGAGCGTAGGACTGGATACCTTACCTTGTGTTCTGACCAATAACCGCCAGGAGTTAAGTGCAGAAATTACTCGTTATGTGCTTAGCCTGATGGTTCTGGAACGTAAGCTTTCAGGTAATCCTCAAGCGTTGAATGACCTGTCTACTCGCATTAGTCAACTCGACCGCCAACTGGCTCATTTTGATATTGAATCAGAAACCATTATCAGTTCTCTTGCCAGTATCTATGTTGACATTGTTAGCCCTCTGGGACCTCGCATTCAGGTGACTGGTTCCCCGGAAGCACTACAGAAACCATTGGTTCAGGCCAAAGTTCGCGCAGCGCTATTAGCTGGTATTCGCGCTACTGTTCTTTGGCAGCAGGTCGGTGGAAGCCGCCTGCAATTTATGTTTTCACGCAATCGCCTGTTACAGCAGGCCAGAGAAATTGTTGCTCATCGTTAAACTTTCAGACTTCAGGAGTCTTACTGATGGAATTATCTTCACTGACCGCCGTATCCCCTATTGATGGACGTTACGGAGATAAAGTCAGTTCATTACGCTCAATCTTCAGCGAGTTTGGCTTGCTTAAATTCCGCGTTACTGTGGAAGTTCGCTGGCTACAAAAATTGGCTGATTGCGCACAAATAAAAGAAGTTCCTGCTTTTAGCAAAGAAGCAAACGATTACCTTGATAAAATTGTCTCTGACTTCAATGAATCAGATGCCCTGCGAATTAAAACCATTGAGCGAACTACCAATCACGACGTTAAAGCCGTGGAGTATTTCCTCAAAGAAAAAGTGGCAGATATTCCTGAACTACAGGCAATTTCAGAATTCATTCACTTCGCCTGTACTTCAGAAGATATCAATAATCTTTCTCACGCTTTAATGCTATCTACCGCTCGTCAAACGGTGCTGCTACCAGCCTGGCGTGAAATCATTGACTCAGTGAAACATTTGGCAGCTCAATATCGGGATATTCCCCTACTTTCCCGTACCCATGGCCAACCGGCTACACCAAGTACTATTGGTAAAGAGTTTGCTAACGTGGCTTATCGTATGGAACGCCAATATAAGCAACTGGGCCAGATTGAAGTCTTGGGTAAAATTAACGGTGCTGTCGGTAATTATAATGCCCATATGGTGGCTTATCCGGAAGTCAGCTGGCACCAGTACAGCGAGAGTTTTGTTACTTCGTTAGGCATAACATGGAATCCTTACACCACTCAAATTGAGCCGCATGACTATATTGCTGAACTGTTTGACTGTGTAGCTCGTTTCAACACTATCCTGCTGGATTTTGACCGTGATATCTGGGGTTATATTGCTCTGAATCACTTTAAGCAAAAAACCATTGCTGGTGAAATTGGCTCTTCCACTATGCCGCATAAAGTGAATCCTATCGATTTTGAAAACTCCGAAGGTAACTTAGGATTAGCAAATGCGGTATTAGGACATCTGGCAGCTAAACTACCGGTATCCCGTTGGCAACGTGATCTGACCGACTCTACCGTCTTGCGTAATTTGGGTGTTGGTATTGGTTATGCCATGATCGCTTATCAATCCACCATGAAAGGCATTAGCAAGCTGGAAGTTAATGAAAGTAACCTTCAGAACGAACTGGACCATAACTGGGAGGTTCTGGCTGAACCAATCCAGACGGTAATGCGTCGTTATGGTATTGAGAAACCTTATGAGAAACTAAAAGAGTTAACTCGTGGTAAACGTGTTACTGCTGAAGATATGCAGATCTTTATCGATAAGCTGGAATTACCGGAAGATGAAAAAACACGGCTGAAAGCGATGACTCCCGCAAACTATATTGGTTATGCGGTAAATATGGTCGATGAACTAAAGTAATCATGACCTAACAAGTAAATACAGGGCGCTAAAATAGCGCCCTGATTATTCAGATTATCCCTTAATCATTACGCCTTAAATCGTTGTTCTGTCAGTTTCACTATTTCCACCAAAACTTCACTGGCAGCCCGAAGTGACTTAATCGGTAGATATTCATAGATGGAATGGAAGTTATGCGCCCCCGTAAATACATTCGGACAAGGCAGACCATTTTGTGACAAAGCAGCACCATCGTAACCACCGCGCATAGGAGTTACTTTAGGTTCAATATTCAAATTACGATAAGCCTGTATGGCAATATCAATAGGATAGGCTGACTCGCCCTGTAAGCTATTAAACACATTGGCATAACGATCGGAAAGCGTACATTTCACACTTCCCTCTCCCCATAGGGCCGCACAACTATCTGACAGATTTTGCAGGAATTGCATTCGTTGCTGATAGCCTTGTTCAGTAAAATCCCTAACATCCATATTTAATATGGTTTTAGCACTGTTTCCCTGCAGTTGCTTAACCCAATAATACCCTTCCCGACCTTCAGTATATTCAGGGGCTTCTCCCCCAGGCAGCATGGAAACAAACTTATGGGCCATTAACAGTGAATTCTTTAATTTTCCTTTTGCTGACATTGGGTGGGCAGACTGGCCAGTAAACACAATAACCGCATCACCCGCATTCCAGTTCTCATATACCAGTTCACCAATACCACAGCAATCGAGGGTGTAGGCAAAATCAGCACCAAAACTTTTTACATCAAACACCTTAGAACCACGCAGACCCTGTTCCTCATCAGGAACTAGTCCTACCTTTACCGGACCATGTTTAATCTCAGGATGTTGGACTAAATACTGAATCATATTAACGATAGAGGCGATGGCTGCTTTATCATCTGCTCCTAACAGGCTGGTGCCGTCGGTTACAATAATCTCATCACCTATATAATCCTTCAGCTCAGGGAATTCACTCTGGCGTAAATAGATGTTCTGTTGTTTATTAAGACAAAGATCCCCACCAGAATAAGCTAGTATTTGTGCATGAGTATCCGTTGTTTGCTCCGCACTGGTGTCTAAATGCCCAAAAAAAGCGACCGCCGGAAGTGAATAGTCAACATTAGCAGGAAGGGTTGCAGTTAGTATCGCTCTCTCACTCACCTGCACATCCTTCAAACCAAGCGCTCTCAACTCTTCAGCAACCTGATTAGCTAAAATACGCTGGCCTTCAGATGAAGGCATAATACCGGCAGCCCCATTTTCTCTATTCGTTGTTGTATTAATTTTGGTATAGGAAATAAAACGCTCGACAATATCCACTCTATCCACCTTTTATTCTTTAAGTTGTTTTACTTACGGTACCACAGGGAGGATATTTGTTAAATTCATTTCATATTTATCAAAATCATTACTTATCAATACATTGAAGGTATAAACACAGTTAAATTTCATAATGTTATAAAAGTACCATTGTATATATAATAATTATTTTTCAGGTGAGAATAATATAACCAGTCTATTATATAAGCGTGTTTCTTATTCATATAAGAACTAAAAATAGTAATATCATTATACTTTTCAACGTTGATTACCGCTGTTAACTGTATAGTTAACACTGATGATGTTAAACTTATCTACGTCAGCCAGCTTTTGGCATTCATTTCATCTTTACTGCATTAACTCTGCCTGAAACAGTCTCTGCTAATGTCATGCATAGGAAAGAAAATGGGTTCGATAACAGATTTATTCCAGGCACTCCTGCATCAGGACTTCAAAACATTAGCTAATCCAGAATTTCTTTGGGCTATTTACGGCATCTTATTTCTGATAATTTTTTTGGAAAATGGTTTATTACCTGCAGCATTTTTGCCCGGAGATAGCCTGTTATTGCTCGCCGGTGCTCTGGTTGCTCAGGGTTCGCTACATTTTCTTCTCACGATTTTGGTTCTTTCCACCGCAGCAGCGCTAGGGTGTTGGTTTAGCTACCTTCAGGGGCGATGGTTAGGCAAAACTAAAACGGTTCAGGGCTGGATGTCGAAAATACCAGCCCACTATCATCAGCGAGCGCATCAGTTATTCCATCGTCATGGCTTCTTTGCACTGCTTATTGGTCGTTTTCTGGCATTTGTACGCACCTTATTACCAACGATTGCTGGTCTGTCGGCCCTTGATGCAAAACGCTTTCAAATTTTTAACTGGTTGAGTGCAGTGTTGTGGGTAAGCGTTGTTACCAGCTTAGGTTATCTCATTAGCCTGACACCATTATATAAGCACCATGAAGCTGCCGTTATGAATGGATTAATGATTCTACCTGTCGCCCTCCTGGTTATCGGATTGATTGGTTCTCTAATTGTAGTATTAAAGAAAAAGTCTGAGAAAAAGAAATAATTAACATTTCAGCTATCAGATATCACAGTTCGTCATGTGATATCTGAAATGATTATTGGTCACGAAGTGCATCTATTGCTATCTTGCAACGAGAAAGAAAAATAGTAATGGCTTCATCATAATTCAGCTCTTTAAATAGAATAGCTCGCTCAAATTGCTGCTCACCTTGCCCATCATTCCAACACCACTGTATCTTCACCGTGCTCTTTATTGGGTCGATTTCTATAGTCACTAAAGCGTTTGGACAGCTCTGTTGAGCATGAAGGATAAAATCGGTAAGTTCCATCGTGTTTCCTGAGTGATATTAATAAAAACGCTTATAACAGGCTTGATATTAATCTGTATAAACTCAAAAGTGACAGCTCAAATAGTAACATCTTGTCGCTTTTTCAATGCTATAGTCCCCGACAAGTTAATAATACTACTTTTCAGGAACCCTTCATTTCTATGAGTATTGAAACACTTAAATTTATGCAGGATGAGCGCCAACGACTTATCGGAAAATCCGTATGCCGCTTAAATACCCTTGGAGAAGATATTTCCCGAGAAAACATAATCAAGACGCTGGAAGATTTAATTAGTGAAACTGATGACAGCTCACAACAACGAGTTATTCAAGATACCATCACTGCTTTTATAGCCACAAATGGAAAATTCACCTTAGCACGCTAAAACCAAATATGGATGATGGCTAACTCTAACAAACACCACAACACTCAAATTTCGAACGAAAAAAAACCACCTTTTGGGTGGTTTTAGCTAACTTAACGTTCTGATTTCATCAATATCAAATGGTGCCCGGGGCGAGACTTGAACTCGCACGGCGTTGCCGCCGAGGGATTTTAAATCCCTTGTGTCTACCGATTCCACCACCCGGGCGTACTTGATATTGGAGGCGCGTCCCGGAGTCGAACCGAGGTAGGCGGATTTGCAATCCGCAGCATGGCCACTCTGCCAACGCGCCGTAATATTCATACAGAATATTAATTTGGAGCGGGAAACGAGACTCGAACTCGCGACCCCGACCTTGGCAAGGTCGTGCTCTACCAACTGAGCTATTCCCGCGCCTAAAGCATTATATCAGAACTTACTGATTTAGCTGCTTATCCCAATCAAGGCTGCTGCCGTAATTGGATGCTGTGCATTCTACTTACCTGACGAGGTGAGTCAATAGAATTATTACAACATTTAGTTCGTTTGCTGCTTTTTCCGGCGTATCGGCTATGGTTCCAGCAAGTCTGCCTTAGAGGCTTTCAAATATTGGAACATCGACCAGAATGTTAAGATCGTGGCAATGTATAACAAAATAAAACCAAAAATCTCAACCATGTGGTTAGGCCGCCACAACAATATCACCAAAGCCAGCATTTGCGCGGAGGTTTTTACTTTTCCTACCCATGAAACCGCAACGCTACTTCGTTTACCTATTTCGGCCATCCACTCTCTCAATGCAGAAATAATAATTTCACGCGCGATCATGGTAGCGGCTGGTAGTGATATCCACCAAACGTGATAGTACTCAGAAACTAACACTAATGCTGTCGCAACCATCACCTTATCGGCAACCGGATCGAGAAAAGCACCAAAGCGTGTAGTTTGCTTCCAACGTCGAGCCAGAAAGCCATCAAACCAGTCGGTTACCGCAGCAACCACAAAAATAATGGCACAGACCATCGGAGCCCACTGATATTGTGCCGGTAGATAAAACGCCACAACAAAGAATGGGATCAAAATGATACGAAAAAGTGTAAGCAGAGTCGGTATATTAAATTGCATAGTGCTATGGTGCTCTATTGCTGTTCAGTATAAAAAGGAAGGCGTATGCCTATGTTGCTACATACTCTTCAGGGTTTCAATGCATTGTGTATCTTTTCTGCTAAAGATTGCGATATCCCAGGTATTTTTGCGATCTCTTCGACGGTAGCGCTTAATAATGGTTGCAAGCCTCCCATATATTTTAGCAATGCCTGACGACGCTTGGGCCCCACACCTTCAATATGTTCTAACGCGCTGGTATTTCTGACTTTTGCCCGACGCTGGCGATGCCCGGATATGGCATGGTCGTGCGAATCATCACGAATATGTTGAATCACATGCAACGCCGGAGAATCTGGCGGTAAGGAAAATCCTTCACCTTCAGCAGCTAAAAATAGAGTTTCCAACCCCGCTTTACGGTCACTACCTTTAGCGATGCCAACCAATAATGGCTTTGACTTATCCCAATCGACATCTAACTGGTTAAAAACATCGATAGCTTGCCCCAACTGCCCTTTTCCACCATCAATAAAAATCACATCCGGAATTTTCTCATCCGTTAGTGCTTTTCCATATCGCCGCTTTAGTACTTGCGACATCGCCGCGTAATCATCACCGGGTGTTATACCGGTAATATTGTAACGCCGATATTCAGAACGCAATGGGCCATTGCTATCAAAGACAACACAGGAGGCAACGGTTTCTTCCCCCATAGTATGGCTGATATCAAAACACTCCATCCGGTTAATTTTAGTTAGTTTCAATACCTCTGCCAGTGATGCCAGACGCTGATGGATTGTTGATTGTTGAGATAATTTAGTTTTAAGTGCAATTTGTGCATTGGTTCTTGCCAATTTCAAATAACGAGCGCGATCCCCTCTGGGATTGCTTTGTATCTGAATTTTTCGCCCGGCAACTTCTGATAATGTTTCTTCCAGTGCATTTTTATCCGGTAAGGAGAAATCCAGTAAAATTTCTCCGGGTAACGATCTTGACTGGCTTCCCTGCAAATAGAACTGACCAACGAAAGTCTGAACCACTTCATCCAACTCAGTTCCTTTAGGAATTTTAGGATAATAACTGCGGCTGCCCAGCACTTTGCCCTGCCGTAAGAACAAGACATGCATACATGCCAGGCCGGCCTCATAAGAAACACCTATTACGTCCAAATCATCGCTATCGCCAGAAACGAATTGCTTTTCAGTGACTCGCCGAATTGCCTGAATTTGATCGCGAATACGCGCCGCTTCTTCAAAATTGAGTGACTGGCTTGCCTGCTCCATATTGGTTATCAGTTGGTTCAGAACTTGTTGATCTTTACCTTCCAGAAACAATCGAACATAGTTGACCTGTTTCTGATACTCATCATCACTGACCAGTCCAGCGACACAAGGTCCTAAACAGCGACCAATTTGATATTGCAGGCAAGGACGTGAACGATTGCGATAAACACTGTCCTCACATTGGCGTACAGGGAAAAGTTTCTGCAGCAACGCTAAAGTTTCACGCACAGCCCCTGAATTAGGAAACGGCCCAAAGTACTCTCCTTTGGCGTGTTTTGCTCCCCGATGCATTTTTAAGCGAGGGTGTTTATCTGAACTAAGGAAAATTAGCGGGTAAGACTTATCATCGCGCAACAAAACGTTATAGCGCGGCTGGTATAACTTAATATAGTTGTGTTCGAGTAATAACGCTTCTGTTTCAGTATGGGTTACCGTAACATCAATATTAGCAATACTCTTAACCAACGCCTCTGTTTTTCGACTACTTACGTTCTGACGAAAATAGCTGGAGAGACGCTTTTTGAGATCTTTTGCCTTTCCTACATAAATAACAACGCCAGAAGTATCGTACATACGATAAACTCCTGGCTCATTCGTTACATATTTTAAAAATGCTTTACTATCAAAACTGTCAGTCACTATTTAGCAATTTCTCTGATGTCACAATGCCATGACGGATAGCAAGATGTGTTAATTCCACATCGCCACTAATATTCAGTTTGCTAAACATTCTGTAACGATAGCTGTTGACCGTTTTAGGACTAAGATTTAGCGTTTCCGCAATCTCATTGACTTTTAATCCTTTAGTAATCATCAGCATAATCTGCAGTTCACGTTCAGATAAACTGGATAATGGCGTATCTGCCTCCGGCTCTAACTGACTTAATGCCATTTGCCGGGCAATATCAGCACCGATATAGCGCTGCCCGGAAGCAATCGCTCGAATAGCGTTAATCACCTCTTGAGGTGCTGCGCCTTTACTCAAATAGCCTGATGCCCCCGCCTGCATAACTTTTGCCGGCAGTGGATTTTCAGTATGGATAGTTAACATAATGACTTTAATATCTGGTGAGTAGCGTAAAATTTTACGCGTAGCCTCCAGGCCACCAATGCCCGGCATATTCATATCCATTAAAACGATATCTACGCTATTGGAACGACACCACTTTACAGCATCCTCGCCGGTCTGTGCCTCGCCAACAACTTTTATCCCTTTGACATCTTCCAGAATGCGTCGGATCCCTGCGCACACCAATTCGTGGTCATCAACAAGAAGAACGCTTATCAACAGAAAGTCTCCAAACAAGAAAGGTAAAGTGATGCTTTTTACTCATTAGGTAATAGTTCATAAAAAACACTCAACCGACTGATAGTACAGGATGAAACACCATTTCAAAATAAAAATATATTCAACCTGCCACCAAATCAATCCTTCAAAGGTAACTTAGGTTTACATATCCTCACTGCAAACTCAACGAAAAGATTTACTACCATACCGTCATTTTTATGATTATATCAATATTATAGATGTTCGTCTGTAATGATAATCTAATCAACTAAAGACCTTCGTGAAGCCTATATTATGGAATAAGAAGACAATATTAATAATGCTATTTGGTTATTATTCATCCATGAATATCTCAAAGAGTTACAAAGTCAGCCAACATAACTCTCTTTATGAAAAGACAAACACATCTTCTATTGCTACTTACCAATCAAAACCGTTGTGTTGTTAACGATTCAAATGAAAAATGACATTGATAAATCATTATTTTTTGTGTCTACTTAATTGCTGTAACTTTGTAGTCAACTTGTTAATCGCGACGAAATCATCTTTGATGTGATTCCTTTCTCGTCATAAGCAGACAACTTTATTTTCAGGAGGTCATGATGACCGTATTACTTCAGGTAGATTTCAGTATGCCGGCAGAGATGTTAGGTGACAATTTATCCAAAAGCGCCGTTTCTCTGGCTGAAAGCATAAATAATGAACCTGGTTTCATTTCAAAAATCTGGACTGAAAACCTACAAACAGAAGAAGCCGGTGGAATCTATTTATTCACTGACCGTGAATCTGCTGAACGTTATTGGGAAATGCACCAAAAACGTATTGCTTCTTTTGGTGTCAAAAGCGCAAATTGTAAAATTTTTGATATTAATCTTCCACTAACTAAAATAACTCACGGCCAGATTGAATAGCTCTCATATGTGACATAAGTCCTTTAGCAATAGGCTTATGTCACATATGTCCTGATCAGGCAGCTACAACAATACGCGACGCTTCATCTTTCATCATCGTCATCACGGTGTTTCCTCTGGTAAGCAGATCATCACGGTGCACACAGCTTAACTGTGGCCCAGTCCATGTTTTATCAAAAATCAGTATTGCTACACCAAATGAAGCTGTTGCAACTTCTTGTCGTTTATCTGCCGGAACGAACCATTTAGGTATATCAAAAGAAATTCGTCCACGGATAAAGGCGATATGATCGGCTTTGTCACCCGGCCACCATTCTTCTGCTGTTGCCACCTTAACTAAATAGACATAACGCCCACCCAGTTCTCGTTGCTTAATGGTATGACGCATAATATGAGACATACCTGTAATGTAATGCCCTCTATGCTGTTTCGCTCTAGAATATGGTGGATTAGCAAATGCTGCACCATTAAGCCTGGATAATTGATCGGCCCAGTTTTTGGTCAACGCATTATCTGCTGCGGTGTAGTAGCTCGAACATTTGTTGTTTTCACCATCACTAAATAAATCCAGAACCAATGGCCCATACAAATTATCGATCCCCCAAAATAACGCGTCTGGGGTACACCACTGGTCACCAATATCTTTCAACTGATGGTTAGGCTTTGAACGTAATGTCTTAACTTGTTTCAAATATTCAGCTCTTGAAAAATCAACCATATATCTACTCTTAGTTTAATAATTTTCAAATAAAAATAACGACACCACAAAAGTATTCATTACAAGGGGATACTAAATAATAGGTATGTGATAAATATTTTTGTGATATGTCATTTAAATAGAAGCCAGTGTGGTGGCTTACCTATAAATATAAAGTCTATATTTATATTTTCAAATAAAAAATAAATTATTTTATGAGGAATTGTATCCGGTTAACAATTCCCCCTCAAAAAGATACGAACACACAATTGAACCAATAAGATAATTAAAGAAAATAAATTAAAAATCGATTAAAAAACAACATGATAATTAAATCAACTAATCCGTATTGTTTTTAATGATATTAATATATATTGATTAATAATTAAGTAACACACAAATTAGATGAATTAACCAAATAATAACAATTAATAACACATATCTTATAATTCAATTTTATTTGTATATGAAAATACCATGAAAAAATATGGAACCCTGCCCATACCTACAGGCAAAAACTAAGAAATAGATATTTTTATTGGTTAAAAAATCAGATTAAATGAGGCTGTGATCTCATTTAATGAAAATTATATCAATAGAATTATTTCTGACTAAAAATGCACAACACAAATGAACACTGTCAATTATGTAACAAAATATTTAAATAGATGTATAGGAGTAAGGTGTTTTTAGCATCATGATTGATGCTAATTTTGAGCCATCTACACTTTAACTGGATGACTTGATTAAACTGATATACAAATAAATTTCTAACAAAAGATAAAAGATCGATAATTAATTTTATTTGAATTTTTATTTTGATTTATAAAAGAAACTCAAAATAAAAAACCATAAAAAAAGAAATTCAAATCCAATGAATTTAAGACTCATATCTCTTAAAAACGCCCAGCCATCTTTCTTGTTAGATAAAAAAACTAGTGATTTTACCAGCTTGTTTTATAGGTCAAATCTCAGTGATAATTACCTCAGCGTTTTATCAGTTACAAATTTACTCTTTTTGGTTTGCCGTGAAACCGACTCCACACACTTTTTGGGTTTCACGGCTATTTTTTTGCACTAAATCTACATAATCTGGCCAGGATCACACCCATTCAAACAGCTCCTTCATTCAAAGAATTATATGGACGCTTCTATTTTTTAGACAATAAAAAACCACTCTGTGATAAACAGAGTGGTTTTTCAATACAAATATCAATTCCTCAAGCGAGGTGCTTGCAATTGATCTCTGATCGATGCAGCCAGCTCGTCAAGAGAAGGTTGTTCGGGATGTGATTCTGCATCCTCTCCTGCAAGTTGTATCTCAGCAAGATAGGTATGGATAGGTTGCCCCTCTTCATCTTCCATAACAACGTGATACCAGGGGGCATTTCTCAAGTTATCATCTGCAGCAACTTCATCAGAAGCTGGCTGCTCCAGGGAATACTCGGCATCAATATCAATTATTACACCAAGGTTACCCAGTAACTTATGTCTGACTTGCTGACCAATAGAAAATTTACTGGTAATCATTGTAGCCTCCTCGTATTCAGGTCCTGCCTTTTCCTTAAATATGGGGGGAACTAGTCATATTTCAAGTTAAATTGTGCTATTGGAGCAATTTCAACGCTAAATCCACTTAACTTTACATTCAAATGCACTTAACCGGTTTAGGTAAACCTGCGATTTTGGTCGCCTGTTTTGCAGGGCCTTTCACAAAAAGACGATAAAGATAGCGACTATTCCCCTTTTCTTCGCCATATTTTTGCGTCATTGCTTTAACTAACATTCGAATAGCTGGAGAAGTATTAAATTCCTGATAGAAGTCTCTTACAAAATGGATAACCTCCCAATGTTCTGCGGTTAACTCAATATTTTCTTGCCGGGCCAGAATCACTGCCATTGATTCACTCCAGTCATGACTGTTAAGCAGATATCCTTGAGCATCAGTCTCTATCATGCGTCCTTCAAACTCGAACATACAACCTCAGCATCGCTATTGATGAAGATTTTGATTTTTGATCATTGTAACGTAAAAACTCTATACTCAGTACCTATGCTCTGGCTGATGACAGAGGTAGTATTGGTTAACTTGTAGTTTATTAAAAATTTAATCAAGGAAATTCAATGGCTATTGAATGGATAGTAGCGTACTTATTACTGGGCGCAGTAGTAGGTTTTATGGCTGGTCTGCTGGGAATTGGTGGTGGCGGTATCATGGTGCCAATATTAACAACTATTTTTGCCGCACAGGGAATTCCTCAAGAGCATCTGATCCATTTGGCCTTAGGCACATCAATGGCCTCTATTGTGATAACAGCATTTTCAAGTTTAAGAGCGCATAATCGCCATCAAGCGGTTTTATGGCCAGTAGTGTGGAAAATTACCCCAGCGATACTGATTGGTACGTTATCAGCAACCTGGTTAGCCGCATTATTACCTACTAAGGCATTGGGAATATTCTTCTCCTGTTTTATGGCTTATGTTGCTTTACAGATGATTTTAAATATCAAGCCTAAACCCAGCCGTCAATTACCCAGTACCGTTGGTATTTCTATTGCCGGGCTCTCTATTGGTGGTATATCTGCTCTGGTTGCCATTGGTGGAGGCTCACTTACTGTCTCCTTCCTGACTTGGTGTAACGTTCGTATACAACATGCAATTGGAACATCAGCTGCCGTTGGTATGCCTATCGCTCTGGCTGGCAGTATTGGTTATATGATTAATGGCTGGAATTCAGCAAATACCCCTGATTATAGTGTGGGTTACGTCTATTTTCCTGCCGTCATTCTTATCTCTGGGTTGAGCTATTTTACTGCTCCTATCGGAGCCCGACTGGCTCACAAAATGCCAGTAGCTATGCTTAAAAAGGTTTTTGCTTGTTTATTGATAGTGCTAAGCCTGAAGATGCTACAAACGATCTTTTTTGGTTAATCATCAGCACCTGATTAAATGAAGAAGGGTTAGTTCAAGACTAACCCTTTTATTATTTCGAATTCTTTAACATCTGAAAGACTAAATGCTTTTATATCAGGATAATAAACAGCTAATTCCCCTGCTACGGGGTCAAAAAAATTAAGACTCGCTTTGTGCCAGAAACTCCAGCGCTGATGTAGCAATCCTGCCCTTTTCAGAATCTGCGGAATCTTTGTGTATAACCCGTAACAACCGCTCCGTTATTGAGTCTTTGCTTACCGGAACCTTTTTTTCACATAGCTTAACGACCGTTTCACCGATGATTTTCTGTATAGCATCCATTTTTTGAGACATAAGCCACCTGTGCATAAGTTGGTTGAAATTTCATTAAGCTATAAATAGCTTAAATATTCAAGGTAATATTATTTTATCTTTTAGCTGAAATAAACTTTTAACATTCTGAAACTTATCTAATAAATCCTGATAAAAAATGATGAGTTTATTTCTTTTATGCCATTCAATAATGTTTTAATAACAAAAACGAATAAATAACAATAATCTATGATTACAATGAGTTATAGGTAAGGAAAGGTAAAGTACTATATTTTTATCACAATATACTGATATTTATTGAGAATCTGTTGATGGTTATTCTTTGACAAATAGATGCGTTGTTAAATAATTATAACGTTATTGTAATTTTTTTTAACTTAATTATCTGTCGAGGCACCATCATGAAATTATTTAACGCTCTGATAATTACCCTTGCCGCAAGTTTTTTCTCTCTTAACGCATTCGCTGCAACAGAGATAAAGCAAGAACAAGCAAAAGCTAATAATTACGAAAAAATTGGTGTTGTGGATGTAACTAAAAAAGTAACTCAGTCACCTACTGATATCAGCGAAGCATTATCAAAACTGGCAGATGAAAAAGGTGGGAAGTATTTTGTCATCATTGCTGAGGGTGGAAATAATGAAATTCACGCATCTGCGGATGTGTATAAATAATCGTTTCTAACCTGTACAAGAGAAATACCATTCTATGGTATTTCTCTTGATATGTAATTTCTACATTTCACCAGAAAAAACATCATACTAAGTAGCCCAATGAGTCTTGAGAGGTTTAGTGATGTAACATCTCGTGAACAATCTGTTCTTTAGTCATCGAGTACGGATAATATGTAGGCCAATTTTCCATTTCCCGTAATAATTTATCATGGGACTCATTCCCCATATAAATATGAAAGTGAGATGATTTATGAGGTTCGATAATATGATCGCTAAACTGAATATATTTAGGTGAATTTGAGTGACTGTCCTGGCAACTAAACAGATAGCGCACCCCTTTCTTTCCTGAGACATAATGTAAAATCTTAAAACCAGAGTAAGTGTATTTACATGAATCTATCTTATTGCCTGAATGAAACTCTACAACACCATTCTCGATTCCTATCATATTAGTGTCAGTAGCATAACCCTTTTTATAATAGTCCCTATATTCCTCAACGCTTTTACTTTTATCTTTCTTTGCTTTCTCAATCAATACCGGGTCTAAATCGCCATTCAGTAAATAAGAATTCAATGATTCCCATACGCCATCCCAGTCACTAAGCGTTCTGTCTTTAACATCTTTATCATCAAAAATGCCCTTGCTTGCCTGAAGCGCTTTTTCAGATTGTTCATGGCTATGACCATGGGAACCATGAGCAATCGTTTGAAAACTAATAAGTGAAAAACAGGCACTTAATACCATAGCGGATAAAATATAATGCTTTCTTTTCATTAAAATGTCCTGATAAATCGATGAATAAAGATATGTTATAACATAACAATGATTATTTTTAAATTATTTCTGTAAGATTCTTGATAAGTGAGTAAATGGTGTCAGGTCGGACATTATCGAATGGTATTGTTCTGAAGATAATAGTAATGAAATGGTTTACCACACTGTAATTTTGCTGTTCTTTTGTGGGATATGTATTTTCCTCTTTATGCCGTATGCCAACAGAAACAGGCTTTAACTATTTTATATCTAATGGCTTCTCTGACAGTTATCGACACGTTTATATTGGGATAATTTCTCAATACCCCCATCAGACAAAGAACGACTGATATCACCATCGATAACATACTTATATTCATTATCAGACACATAGATATACTCTATTGTTTCAACAATAATATCGTCTGTTTTGTGGTGATACTCACCTTTAATTTTAAATTTATATTTATGTTTTCCTGGTTTCTTATCAACACTCACCAGAAAATCATTATCTTTCTTAAAATATGATATCGTTCTTGTTATACCGATTTTCTTAGTATCGGTTATAGGATCACCAAACTTATCTCCATCAAAATATGTTTGTTGAGCATTGACCATTTCACATTTCCATTCACCACCAACAAGTATATCTTCTGTAACTTGTTTATCATCGCCGCATCCGGATAAGAATAAGGTCGACATAATTAGCATCGCCGCCGTTATGATTCCTTTCATTTTTTCTCCTCCTGACATAACAATTTGAATAGACAACAAAAATATTCAAAGAAGATAGGTGTTGCAGCGATATTCAGCACTAATCATTGATTCCCTGAATAAAGACCGGTGACGTACCCTGGTAACAAAAATGAGTCTTCGCACACATATCAGAGCTACAGCCAGAGACATACAACACACATAAAGCAAAAATAAAATTTTAAACATTATTAATCCTAATGAGTGCAATTAACCATAATATCCATTCAAAGATTGTCAGCCAATTTTTACAAGCATAAAAAAACGGGCTAGCCGTTAAGCTAACCCGTTGATAATTCTGGCGGAGGAGGTGAGATTCGAACTCACGGATGGTTGCCCATCGACGGTTTTCAAGACCGTCCAAAACCATATGAATAACAACAAGATAAGCTAATGACTTAGAATTATTGTTTAAATCTCACACACCAAATTACAATAAGTTAGGCTAAAAATATCAGCAAAATTCTATCAAATTGCATACGCAGAAAAGGCTTATTTTAACAAAGACATTCATCGTGATTTGACTCAATCAGATATTCGGGGCTATAGTTATTGGGCACTGGCAAAATCCAGTGTCAGGATTGGCGTCCTGAATATCTAAAAGGCGCACACGCCGCGCATGCGGTTTTTTTGTGCATAACATACTGCTGCATCAGAACAATGGTGGGGCGTATGGGGGAGCCGAAAGGCTCGCCGGGTCCTTTTAGCCGGTACGCCAACCTTGTACGTCTCACCACCCATCGATTGGCGTCGTAAGTGGTGATTTTCAGACTACTAAAAGGAAAATCACAAATGAATAATCAATTATCTGTTTCAAGTCTCCCTTCAATTACCCACAATAGTCAACCCGTCATTACTACCGACCTATTAGCACAGCTCTACGGTACTGACACTGCCAATATTAAAATGAACTACTCTAGAAATATTGGACGCTTTATAACAGGAAAACATTATTTTAAGCTGGAAGGCTCAGAGCTAAAGGATTTCAAAAACAAGGTAACTCAAAGTTACTTAGTCGCACCAAGAACAAAACACCTCATTCTCTGGACAGAACGTGGCGCAGCCAGACATGCAAAAATGCTGGAAACCGATCAGGCATGGGAAGTATTCGAAAAGTTAGAGGATTGCTATTTCAATCAAAAACCAGTTACAACGAATGTTGTCTCCCAATCAGAGATAGCGCCGGAAATCTGGGATTTATACAACCTCAATGCCATCAATCACTTTTTCCACCATATCTACGACATCTACCGGAAGCAAATAAAGCCTGGGTTGATTGCGCTGGACTCCCCGATCCACTATCGATTAAATGACCAGTTTACTGATGGAACGATATTCCTTGCCAAACTGAAACACAGCTTAGAAAAACGCGCTGGGTGTGACATGTCACAAGCAGATAAAATCATCATGCAAAGGTTTTAATCCGACGACTTTCCCCGCTTCGCATAAAGCTAAGCGGGGAAAATGTTAAACTTCGTCAGAATAAACCTGTATAGATAGGATTTGAAAGGAGCCACTGATCATCTGTGGCTCTTTCCTATTTAACAACCAATGATTCAAGATTTAATTTTAGTTTGAAGTTCCTTAATTTGTGCTTGTTGGCGCTTAACAATCATGTGAAGTTCTTTAATGGCTTCTATTGTTAGTGCTGATACACCAGAATAGTCAACTGTGCAGTTTGTAACCTCTCCTGTTTCCCCTGTTGAATTACCGTCATCATCAAAAGTTTGAATGGTTCGTGTAATCTCGCCAACGACCTCTGGAAGTACATCTTTCAGTTCCTGAGCAATAACACCAGCAGAGACCTCGCCAGTATCTTTGAGAATGTAGGTATATCCACTTATTTTTTCAATTTTATCCAGCGCACCATTAATAACCTCTATGTTAGATTTATGATTCCTATCCGAAGTTTGGGTAAGACTGACGCAAGTAATATTACCTGGAGCGACAAACTGCCCTGTTTGGATGAATTGAAAGTACTTTGCACCATATTGCATATTAGTGGCTATATTAATATTGCCATACTGCTCCTGGTAAATACGGGCCAGCACTACATTTTGCCCGGCTCCTGCCATAAAATTAATAATGGAAGGCCATCCTGCGGTAATTGTTGACCTTAAATTAAGATTACCAGCTTCAATTGAGACATCTCCAGCCACCACTCCACCTGACTTACCATTAATGGAGCTAAATCTCGAATCATCTCCTGCTGCTACCGTTCCTGATGATGTACCTATATTTCTTGTTGCTGAATTACCCAGTTCTAATTTAGAACGGGCTTCCGGGGCGTCTTCTGAGGCAATAATTGTTCGCCCAAATGGGGTAAATTCAGCTGTAACAGCCTCTATCATACCAACAATATTGTTCCATGATGGCCCCCTGAACGTCGAACCGTCTGGAAGGGTTACTGTAATATCACCGGGAGCACTAAAAACACTTTGCCAGTTTTGCTTATCAAAGTTTAAGCCTCTCAAAGCTCTGGCAGCCTCTGCACCTAATTGAGCAGTAATGCTATTTAAAGTGTCGCGGGGGACATTTGTCCATGCACTTCCGCTTTGTGTTGGGCCATCGTATTTAAGTGTAGTAGTCAGTGCTGTATCGCTCTCAATACTTTTCACTGGCAATGTATACGTAACGCCACCAACTACGGCAACGATCATGTCACCAGCGGAGCTATCAGTTAGGAAGGCCGTCCCGCTTCCCGTTATTTGGTCTGATCCATTGGTTAATGTAATAGTTCCTGCGCTCATGCTTTAGCCTTATTCAGATAAAGAAAAACCCGCTGTATTTAGCGGGTTATGTATTGGCGATCGATGGATTATTAAAAATAGTTGGTAGCATCCAGAACGGGGAAGCTGACAGGCGAAACCAGAGAACGGTTCATATTCGAATCAGTCACACTGTTCATATACCGTCCCGCACCACCAGTAATGGCATTGCCTGACATCTTGATGCCACACTCACTCCATCCGGCTCGCCCTCCCGATGACCAGACTTTCATTGCCCCGACTCCGCCAACCGGGATCATTGGTTTAGCTACCGGGCAAGATACCCATGTTCCGGGATTCGTGTTTAATGATACTGTTCCGGCCAAAAGCATCGGGGCATATTTAGATGAGAAAGTACAAACACCATTGGCATTCCAGATAGCCAGTCCGTATTCGGGAAGCTCAAGATTAAAATCAGAAGAGAAAACAGCAATGTTGGCATTCACCGTTGCTGGCTGAATATTTCCATCACCGACTACCTGATAACAGCTTATCGTTTTGGTTGAATCATCAAACATCAAAGCCGCATCTGATGAACTCCAGTTAACAAAAGCAACGGCATTCTGCCAACCTGGTATTGTTGTTGGAATACTCCACGAGCCGTTAATTGTTACGTTGCCACACCAGACACAGCACCCCGCTTTAGACACATCACTAATCTCAAGATAATTAGTCGCATCAGATAAAACGATGCCATAACTTTCTGTCGTATCACTGGCACCGAGTACCTCAAATACCGCAAAACTGGGATAAATGTATTTAAAATATTCATTGATATGAAGGGTGATGACGTTATCATTTATAGCGATATTATCAACAATGATGGCACTGGTTACGTTGCCCGTTCCGCCTAACACCATTGCGCCCATTGTCACAGGAACAATATACAACGTTGAACCCGGTGTTTTATTGGGAACGGTTACGGTGATGTAATTATTACTGCCAACCTCTTTTTTATGATATCCAAGATAACTCATTGCCCGCGAGCCGGAAGTAATCTCAACTTCCTTACCTGTCACATCCGGTAATATCGATAAACCATATTCATTCATCGCAATCTACCCAATTTAGCTCTCCGTAAACCGCTGCGGTCATACACTGCAACGCCCGTGTTATCGGTTACGGCTCTCCCTTCACCAGCAGTAGAGCCATTCACTTCGAAATTACCATCCCTGAACCCAAGTCGCATACCTACTAAACCGGAGACATAATTATCAGACTGAAGGTAATTAGAAATTTTACCGCTATCAATTGAAGCATCCTTAATCTTTGCGGAAGTGATAGAGGCATCCTGAATAAATGCATCACTAATGAATACCTGACCATTTATAACCGCGAATGGTGAATATTGGTTTTCATTACCTCCACTCATTAAAACAAATTGATTAGCGTTAAAACCAATCCGGGTTACTACTGGTTTAGATGCTTCAGCAATTACGGCAATCGACATACCAGCACTATAAAAGACATCATTTATACGTACACCGGCCCTTAATGTATGGATTGCTGAGGCTCCGTAGGAGTCAACAACAGCCGTCAATTTATCTTCCAGTGTCGCGGTAACATCATCAATTTCGGCCTGAACAGTTGTACTTAACTCAGCCAGTCCCCTATCGACCTCTGCTATCGTGGTTTTAACTATCAGGATATCGGCTCGCACTTCGCCATGTTGCGCCCATTGATGCTCTACCGTTGCATTATTCGCTAATGCGTTTTCGATAATCCCTTCAATGTTAGTGTCAATTTGCCGAGTAAGTTGCTCACCATCGTTAGAATTAAGGAAATCATCTGCAATATCACCAAGATAATCATCAGCGTTATCATTGGACATTCCCCTTATCCAGTCAGTCCACCCGGATTCATTTCCAGTCTTATCGACTAACTGAGCACGATACCAAAACTCCTGGCCGGCACGTAATCCAAGTTGAGAGTATTCTGATGAAGGGTAAGGAACATCGGACAACAATAAAGGATCTGAAAAGTCAGAATTTGCCGTGTACTGAATTTCAGTTTTTAGCGTATCTCCTGTATTAGCAGGAAACCCCCACAATATACGAATACCCCAGTTAATCCCTTCAGTCCTAAAACCAACAGGTTTGGGAGGCGCTCCCTCTTTACCGTTTAAAGCCGTTTCTTGTGAAAGCCCCCACAATGAAGAGATATCACTTGCATTTATTGCTCGTACCCTAACAAGATATCTACCTGCATAAATATTAGGTACTTCAAACCCTAACGTAGATGTTCGTGGAATACTGACCCAACTATTACTTCCCTTTCGCCACTCAGCTTCATAAGCAATCGCCCCCTCTACAGCATCCCACGTCACGCGTAATGTTGTGTTTGATATCCCCTGAGTGACGCTTGAATAGCTACTGATTAGAATATTTTTAGGCTGAGACTGTACTCCTGGAGGGATAACCGTTACTGGTCTTTCGGGAATTCGTGCACCAGTATCAATTCGAGCGTACTTATCTGGATCATGCCAGATAGCTGTAACTGAGAATTTATTACCTTCCTCTTCGGTAATATTCGTCACCCTGTATTGCTGAATTGCTAAATCTTCAGCATCGATCAACCATATGGCCTGTGCTTCGGGTGTTTCACTGAATGTTGTAGTTACCGTGATAATATTATCTTTGGCGGCTTGGATCGTTCGCGCTTCAGACTTACCAGACGGTAAGTTAAGGATCAGGCGATCACCAGCCTTACAATCAGCTTTTCGATCAGTTGTTATCTTTCGTCCATCAACAGCGCTTATTCTTCCACCTATTGTTCGCCCTGCTAATAGCTGATCTGCCACACCAATGATCTGACCAGGTAATGGGATATATCCTTCCAGTCCTGTAACGAAATTAACCGTTCTATCGTTTCGATTACTCAGAATTGCCCATCTACCACGGCGATTAGCCTCAGTCTGGCGAGTACATCCTATTGCTGATATCTCCGTTTGGTTAATACCATAACGTCTAATTAAGTCATTCTCTGAAACAACCTCTAATTCGCTTTCATAATGATTATTTGGGTTATCCCATGACACCAAAGCAGATGTATAACGGTTTTTCTGGCTGCCTCCTCCATAGTTGAAAACACCATTCTCAACGTTAGCACGGTTAAAGTTAAAATCTACATCACGAGGCATATCAGCAATTACGCAGAGTTGATTACCAGACCAGTATGTCATTCCCCTGAATACACTGGCGATATCCCGCAAGACGTTAAAAGCATCATTTTGAGACTGAACATAAACATCACACAAGAAACGAGGCTCCATACCTGAGCCGCCTCGTCCATCAGGTACAAGCTGATCACAGTATTGGGCTATTTTGTATAGTTCCCATTTATCAACTTGCGTAATATCTAATTTATCACCCAGCCCAAAAATTTCATTTAGTGCAAGATCATAAAAAACCCACGCGGGGTTATTACTGTAAGCCCATTTAAAAGAACCATCCCATATGCCATTATATTCTCGTGTTACCGGATTATATGTCGTTGGAACTCTGATGATCCGCCCCTTGGCTCTTACACTAATTAACGGAATTCTATTTGGGAATTGTTGAGCATCAAATTCAACATAAAGTAACGCGGTATTAGGATAGCGAAGCTTAACATCAATGATTTCTGATATGGCCTCAACTTTGAATTTGTCAGTTACTCTAGTCGTTGTTGAATCAGGGGTTATACGTCTGATTCTAACCAACCACCCTGTTGTTACTGATGGTAAATCTATTCTGTGGGTTCGCTGATATAATGTTGTTGTTTTGTCATCAACAACACCATTAACCATTGTTTTATATGAATCGCCATCAGTAGCCACATCAATCTCGTACTCAACTCGAGCGCCGTTAGTATCACCGTTAGCTTCTTGAGTAATTAGTGCCGGAAAACCAAGGCGAATTCGTATAGCATCAATTTGCGTGTTGTTCAGTGATTTAACCCACGGGTTTGCCGCGCTCACCTCGGTTTCCACAGTAATCTCATTACTGGTATCAGGCATTCCTTTTATGTAATCCTGGTACTGGGTGCCATAGCGCACCTCCCATTGCACACCAGAGAAATTATTTGAACCATCAGAATTAGTTAATGGTGTATGGTCTAAAAATATATTACCACTATCAATTCCTCTATCAATTTCCCCTTCAGATAGCGCCAACACAATCTTTGCTTTTGCGATAGAACGGATGCTATCCGGGGCTTCAACTGGGGTACGCGAACTCGTATCGCCGCCCTTTTGTCCGGTAATTATTTTCTGTGTCATATTTTGCCCATAAAAAAAGGCCGCATTTAACGACCTCGTTTATTATTAAGTAAATTTACTGTTTATCTTCGGTGTATATTCCTGCTGATATGACCGCACCGCCAATTTCCCGTTCACCGTAAAGAACGCCAACCGGATTTCCCTGCATCGTTGTGTTAACAGCACCACCAAAGGCGTAAGATGGCTTGTTCTCTGGCCCCTCTCGCATCGATAACCCTTTAGGTTGAGGGGAAAGCATTTGGATAACACCACCAACCATTAGCGACGCACCAGCGAGAGCAAGGCCGCCGCCCATAGTTCCCGCAGAAGAAAATGCAGCCGCTGCGCCACCACTAAAATATATAGCAGCCGCAATAATCACAGCACCAATGATTGTCTGAAGCATTCCGCCTCGTTTACTGCCCATTACCACTGGTACTATTCGTACAATTTTTCCACCAGATCCATCAGAAAGCTCATCTTTATTTATATTTCTCTTGTTTTTAAAGATCGCGAACGTTAATCCCTGACGATGTGCATTCGTCATAAACTGTTCAAAGCCAGACAGAACAGTACACATTGCCTTAATCCCTTCCTTTGGTGAAGACACATATAACTTATGCTCTTTACCAAATTTCTTCCCCAATACTCCACTTAATTGAAATATTGTCATTGGCCCGTTATCAATCGCGTTCATATAATCTCCATGCAATAAAAAACCCGCATTTAGCGGGCTGTGAGTCAATCTATGTGTGTAAGAAATGCTTTTACAAACACCCCTCTATTACATCTGTTCGTGCCTTTATCCGACTATCAAATAAACTAGTCTGATAATAAAAATTCACCTTCGTCATGCTGTCCTTTGAAATGATGTCAGCTAACTCTAAAGCATTGCCGGATAATACCGCATATCCGTCTCCATATGGCTGAATAGCAATATTGCCATATCTCATAGTATTTTCTTGCCACCCAGTCAAAACACATTCAGCAACCGTTTTTGATGGCTTCGAGGATGAATATGTTTTAAATGGCTCACCATCTCTCACCTCTCGAATTGACGAAGCACATCCTGCCAACACAATAACCACTACAGCCAGAAGTATCTTTTTCATAATGACTCTCTGTTAATTCTCATGAATCTATTAAGGCAAATAACCTACTCGTTATCTGGTCAATATTATTACCATAATGATCCATGAATTTACAGAACGGCTCTCCATCCTGACCTATCATGCTATAGCCAATTCTTATCCAGCGTATTTTATCTTCATAACTTATATTCTCTGAGAATATCTGATTAACAAAAAGCATAAAGCGAAGGAAATCGCCACCGTCCGATGAGATTTGCCCTATTTCTGAGGACATTGTCCCTGCTCGCATTTCATCAATATCGATTCCTATATCTCGCCAACGTTTTACATTTGGAATCCATATCCCCTGCCAATGCTCTGAGATTATCTTAGGAAGAAACTCTGCTGTTTTCTTTTCTATACGCCCATGCTGTTTAAGAATGTCTACAGGTGTTCTAAATTGCATTGTTGCGGAAAACTTGTAGCCATTAAGAATGTCCGCATTAGACTCACTCTTAAAACTTTCATCAATCAGTTGCTGGTTTGCTAAAAACTCAAACGGAGAAAAAGAACGAACGACATAAACAGGATCGCCAAACATGTCCCTTGATTTTGTTTGGTCGAGCCAAATGACAATCTTTTTATCAGAAACGGCATCGATTCGGCATTGATACTCAATATCACTAATGCGGGAACAGACATTCCAATTCCCCTTCGCGTCTTGGAAGTCTACGATTCCCGTCAAATAAATGCCGTTAATCAAACGAGTCGTTCTGTAATAACCAATTCTGAATTTTCTTTGCAATGATGAAATGGAAACTGACTTTGTTTTAATAACATAGGCGGTTATTTCATCCAGTAAAGGATCATCGGCGATATCCATTCCTAACCTCAGCCACACCCTCGAATTTAGGCATGGTATCAATTAGCTCTTGGTTATTCACCTGTCAACATTGCTGATAAGGTTAAGGGGCTTTATTTTGATAATCCAGATATTGATCCGTCCGTGGATGCACAACAAAAAAATGCAGAAATTGATGACGCTATCGTTAAGTTATCTATGCAGATAGAAACTGATACATCAAGAATTAACACTTTACTTCGATTCCGAAGATAATAACTCCTTATGCCTCAATACCTTAACCGTCCTATCCTTCCAGTAGCCACCATAGGGCACTCGCTGGCTCAATTGCCCGTATAAATGATGAAGTAACATCCCCCCGTCAACCAATACGCCCGCATGGTTAGCGACAGGCGCGGAAACCTGCATAATAACCATATCCCCCTCTTTCGCTTCGCCATCAAACTCACGAAACCCTGCTTCGTACCAGTGATCCATATAGATATTAGTTTCGCCAGACTCCCACCAGACTTGTTCTGTCCGGTGGTCAGGTATATCAATTCCATGCATTTGCTTGTAATAGTCAAGAATCAAGCCGCCGCAATCTGTATGACCTAAGACGAACTCGCGCCCAATCAATGGCAGTACCCCTCGTGGCTGTATCTCCCTGATATCACCTTCAGGCCATGATGCAATAATCCAGGGCAATTCAGTAACATCACATTGAGCTTTATCCAGTTCACTTGGTTGGGTTGTTGCATCTGGGTGGCTGTGACAGATACGAATGATTTCGCCCTGTTCCTCTGAGGCTGCGTAGTCTTCAGGTGATAAAGTGAAGTGTTCTGATGGTTCCGGATGGATATTATTACATGGAATATAGCGTTCTTTTCTGCCGGTCATGATGACCACACCACAAGCCTCATTAGGATAGCTGACCTCAGCATGAGCCAGAATATCCTTAATAGTTTTCTTTCGCATAATTACCGCCTGATTAATGACGAACTCGGCATTCCTCCGAACGGCAGGGGCGCATCTTTCCCGAAGCGACTCTGACAATCTTGAATTAATCCGGAGCACTCATCCTTACTGGGATCGTCAGTGGGATTACCCTTCTTATCAAAATATTTCGTCCCAGCGTAATCGCATCCTTTCCCTGTGCGATACCATCCATTTATGCACCATGCACAAATAGCGTGTATCTGGCGCCGGGGTAATTTAACCCCCTGTAAGTCGATAGGTGATGACAATGTAAAGTCAACTTGCGTGTTGGTTTCTCCGCTCCGGCAATCAATATAGAAAACCTGTTTAAACTCTTCCTCTGGACTTGCTTCAGGATTTCCGCCAGGGAAATTTTCAGCATCCAGATAGCGAACTAACGTATCGTGAATAATAACTTTGGCCTGCACCATGTCATCAAAGTACAAGCACATAGCGGTTATTACCCCGTTAACATTACTCACTGAAAGCGTTGGCTCAGCGGAGCGTCCATCAGTAGATGTCTCTATGCCTGTTAATTCGTACGGGTAAGGGTGGTATTCATTACCCTGCCAGAAAATAACTTTAGGCTTTAACTCTGCTCCGTTTTCAGCATCGGTGAGCTCTTCGGGGGTATATGGCAAGGTTTCTTTATGAAACCTCAAGATATCTGCCCCGAAAGCGGAACCGTCTACCTCAATAAGCCTGATACGCCCATCAATATTAAGTTTTTGAACATCATTTTTTATCGACATTTAATTCCTCACGGTTCAAATGACTGCTTGAACACTGCGCTGACTGTCAAAGTCGTTTCACTCAGCGGTACAACCTTAATTGGCTCATTTGATACTCTAAATAAACCTTTTTCACCAAACGGAGGTGTCCAAATAAAAGACTTTGTAACATGTCGTCTCAAGAAGTCTCTTACCATTTCAACTTCATTATTCCTTCCCGTGTAAATAATCGGCCATGACTGAGACTCAGTGTTGATCCCATCCTCAACAACTTGTTCGTAACCATCGCCAAACTGAAGTGAGCGCACTCGTCTTGAATATGTCACCTCTTGTTGATTCTGAATCTGAGTACCCCATTTAAACGTCTCTATCATGATTACCTCTTATTCATTGCCAACCAAATCATCCCGCCTTGGCGCAATTCTTTGGCTACCCCATCCTTAATGGTTTGATTAATCGTCTTATTGAAAGCCTCTGCCACATCAGCGTTATTTGAACTCTCGGAGTTATCCTTTCCACCTTGCGTAATCACCTGAACGTTGGCTTGTACATTGATGCTGCCAGAACCGCCTTTCATTCCTGATGCTGATAATCCATACATAGGAGCATTACCAACAATCCCGCCTTCTGCATACCCCTGTGCATTACGCATCATGGCATACAGGTTACCAACCCCAATATTACGAGTAGCTTCTTTGGTAAAGACAAACTCACCACCATGGACTACGCCTTTTGGCTCATATTTGCCGCCATCACCGGTATACCCACCACCGGCATACTCAGAAATATAACCACCATTCCACGCCTGTACTGGTGCGGCACCTCCAGCAGATGAACCACCAGCCATCCAACCCATAGCTTGCTGAACAGCATAAGCAACGAGCATTTTATTAATGATTTCAACAATCATTTTCAAAATGGATACAGTGAATTGCTTAAAGCTCGTTGTTCCGGTGGTCACCAAATCAGTAAGCATGCTGGACATCCCGCCAAGCGCAGATTGTGCAACGCTGCTCATTGCAGAGTACGTATTGGTTGCACTGTCCAGATACTCAGACCACCCTTTTTTCGCCCCCATCAACCAATCACCACGCAACTCGTCGTCCTTTTGATAACGTTCCTCTAATTTGGCTAAAGCCGAATCCCTGTCTTCAGGGGAGGCCTTCATCATCTTAGTTTGTTCACGTTCCCGATTACGTTGCGCGTCCCGATTACTCATCCCTGCGCTGTCTTGCATGGCAGATATTGCCGCTTCCTGCTGCTGAATGAATTTAAGTGCGGTTTCGTGGCCTTTAGCCAGTTCCTCCGCATTTTTCAATCTCCGTGATTCACTGGACTCTAATTCTAACGAGGCTTTTATCTCCTCACTTCTTGCCAGGATACTCTTCTGATCAGCGGTAAGTATTCGCTTCTCTTTCAGCTCAGTGATTTGTTGGGTGAACTCAGCAAGGCGCCTTTCCTGCTCCGTTAGCTGTGATGTTGCCCCCATCTGTTCATGTAAAGAAGCTAAGCGTTGCTTTGACTCCAGTAGCATTTTCGTAGCAGCATCATCAGTGTAAGATTTGCCTTTTGGCGTTTTCGGATCCTTATACATTTCATTAATTCGTGAAATGTTTTTGGCATACTGATCGGCACTAATAGCCCCAGCATCAAGGAATTTCTTTTGTTCCTGAATGGCTTTATTCCGCTTTTCAGCGTTAGACATAAACTGTTGATTGGCTCGATCCGCTTCCTGCTGGGTTTTAATTGCTTTATCTTCCGCATTCCGGCGTTCTGATGCGATTTTAGTTAGCCCTTCCTGAACCCCCTTCATCGACTGCAGGGTATTCATTTGTTGCTGTAATCTGGCTTTTTCCTCGTCCCGATACATATAACCAATAGCAGAGACTACGCCCGTGATTTTCATATTATCGAGAGCAGTAATCTTCTTTTGGATATTAGCGATTTGTTCCTCTGGCCCACGGCTTCTACCGATATCCAACATCGAATCCCATGCACCTTTGGCAGCATCCGCAACGATTCGCCATGCTTTTTCAAGAGAGCCAAGGCTGTTTTGAACGTGTTGGCCTTTTTCATTAACTGCGTTAGCGTATGTTTCGGTTGCTAATTTTGCGGCCTCTTGATGTTTCCCCTCTTCCTGCAATGCTTTGATCTGGTTATATGTCGCTAATGTAAGAAAATGATATTTCTCATTTAATTTAGCAATAGCCTCTACCGGATTGGCAGCAATAGCATTGAAATCAGCTACTAATTGGCCCGTCGCTATACCCGCAGCATCGCTAATATTAAGTATTGCTGTTGCCGCAATATCTAACGACTCTCCGGCAACCTTACCCTCAGAAACCAGTTGATTTAAGACTCCAGCCGCATCAGATACTGTTGATCCCGCTGCCCGAGCAACTTTAAATGACATATCAACTAATTGCCCTGACGTTTTACCAACAATATTCCCTGTCAGGATCAATGATGTATTAAACGCATCCTGTTCGCTTGCACCTTTATAATAAGCATAACCAAGGGCTGTAACTGCTGCTGCCAGTCCACCAACAACTAGCCGGGTTGGTGTTAATATCCCAATAAAGTTCTGCCCGTTCTCAACGTTATCAGATAGCGCATTCGCATTTTCAGATAGTGACTCTTCCGATTCATCTGATGCGGACTTTATGCCTAACAGCTCACGCTTTAGTGTCTCAAAAACTGCCGATAAACTATTGGATGAAGCTAATTGCTGTACCAGATCAGAACGGCCAATCATCGTAATCAGAGAATTGCGCATTCCAGCAAAATCACCTCTGACCATTTGAGCCGCCAGCATGCCAACTTCCCTACGAGTTGAAGCTGAATTATTCTTTAAACTGGAAAGCGCATTATTCGATTCAGATAATTTTTTGATATAAATATCAGCAGAGGAACTGATACCCAATTGCGCCGCTTTATACCGAAGCAATTCTTCTCTCGAAAGGGTTTGCGCCGCCAACTGCTCCTTTAAACGACGAATAAATTCAACTCTCACCGTATTTAAACGAGCTTCGGCTTTTTCTGCCTGCCCTAACTTATCTGTCGTTTCGCCAAGCAGTGCAATATAGTTTCCTTGCCCTAACTCACCGGCTCTATTCGCCCTGTTAAGTTCAGCCTGGATATTCTTTAATTTTGCACTGGCGCCCTCTACCTCTCTTATTGCGTCAATTTGTTTAAAAAACGACTCAGCTAACTTGTCCTGCTTTTCCGCCAGTTTAGTTGCTGCTGTTTCTGATGTATTTAATCGTTGAGCAAAATCACTTATCCGGCGGTGTGATTCATTCACAGATCGAGATAGTTCATCAACTTTTGACGATGTCGCTTTATTTGAATCACCAAAAGAATCAGCCGCTTTAGCTGATTTTTCCGCAGATTGCTGAAAGTTATCAAGAGCCAGATTACCGCGCTCAAGCTCACTGGTATTAACCCGAAGCGAAATAGTAGCAATATCGGACATTACGCCCCCTTATCTTTATAAACTTCGGCCAGTGCGGTACGTTCCATAATTCTGATATCTGCTAACATGGCCGCTTCATCCTCAACGTCATGAACCTTCATTAACCAGGGCAACACGTTATAATCTAAACCGGTAACCCCTACGGCTCCTGTTCGCCATTGTGTGCTGATTGACTGAAATAAAAGAAATGATGGCCAGACATCCGGCCAGACGTCGATGACCTGATCATCATAACTTTCGGCTGACAGGCCAAACGATGCCAGATCATCTACTGACGGTTCAGACGCATAATAAGCAGAGGCGACCGTTATTAGTTTTTTTCGCGATTCCCTACCATTTCTTCATAATATTTCTTCACAATCGCGGTACCTGCTTGCGGGTAGTTCTCTAACAGGATCACTACGTTTTCATGAGTGAAATCGTCAGAAAGCGCCCATCCTTCTGCAATTTGCATCACAAAATCAGCCGCTGTCGTATCCTTGATGGATTCAATTTCTGATAACTGTTTTAGTGGATGATGTTTAAACGTGAATGTCAGAACACCATCATCATCGCCAGCTCGGGGAATGGTCACATCGGCTTTAAACGTTGGTTTTGGTTGTAACTGGAATTTAGTAGCCATAATTACCTCAATAAAAAGAAAAGCCCCGTATATCGGGGCTAATAATTAATTTATGATGATTAACTCACTGTCATTGGATAGTGAGTCATACCCTGCGATTTCAACGCAACACTCAGCGTAACTAATCGCACCTGATTTTTTGTCGCAGAAGGAATACCATTAAAAGAAGGTGTACCAGACCAAAGGATAACTTCCTTCGCTTTTGGCACATCCATTTTGAAAGCTACCGTTTCTGCGTACAGATCCGCTTTTTTCAACACATCGTACAAGTCAAGCGTGTAGTCATGTGCGAAATTGTATGACTGAGTAACGGCATTTTTAAATGTTGGAATATTGCGCTGACGGGTATCACGCAGAAACTGAATCGTTGCATACTGTTGTTCGCCGCCAGATGACTCAACAGTATCAATATTAGGAATTTCCATCCATTCAGTAATTTTGCGCAGACTGCCAATACCGCCACCAACAGGAAAGAAATTCACATCACTGGTATCAATCTCTTCGATTGTTACTGTATCCGTTTCTTTCGCTGTAATTTTTGCAACAATATTGTCTATTAAGTCCCAACCAGAAGTGATTAGTACAATGTCACCAGCAATCAAATCAGTTGCAGAATCAACGGTAAACACTGCGCCTTTTGCGTTGCTTACTGCTGATACACTGATGCTGTCCGCCATTTCACTGCCAATATAAACGGCCGAGCCGTCAGGTAGGCTAAAAGCTGCCATTATATTCTCCATATTTATGAAAGTGCCGTGGACACGGCTATGATGGGTATACGTCTACCCGGTAATTAATGCTGATAGGAATGCTGTAGCTTGTGTCTTTTTCAATGCCGGCAAATATGGTAGGTTCACTGGTAACCCACCCCGTAAAACCATTGCCGGTGATTTCTCGCCCTTCTGGAAATAGCGCGGCAATACTACGTGCACGTGCACGGGGTTTTGCAGAACCAATATTGACCGGAAAAATAGCCGTTACCTGAAAAACACCAGGATAAACTTTACTTTTACCCGCCAGATCGATGCTGTATGGCGTTGCAGGCATATCATGAACTTTGAGGTATTCTCCGCTGTTCGGTGGATCAAAGCTGACATTAGGCCATGCAACGGGGATGTCTTGTTCATCCGCCCATGACCCTATGATGATATCTAAGGCTCCGGTGATATCGGGTCTCATTTGTTAACCTCTCTGGCCGCTTCATCAAAGAAATTCTGGAAGTCAGCAGCGGTTATACGCACCATACCGTTAGGCGCTTGTGAAGAATGACCAACCTCTAATTCATAGGAGTACGGAACGTTGTTGGTAAAATAGATCGCGTTCATTCCTACCCTGAAACTTTCCAGCATTAATCTGCCAGCAACTATTGTTAAGCTGCCGTTCTTATCAATTCTGCCCGTTTCCCCCTCTGGCGCCGTATCAAAACCAACTTGCCAGTTGCCACGAAAACGCCCACCGGTATAACCAGCTGGAGATTTTATCTCCATACTGTCGTTAACTCGGGCACGCTTCTTGAGCCGTCCGGTTTTGGTTAAGTTATCCGGATCCTGCCGTTGTGTTTCGTTGTAATCAAAAACAGCCTGGTTATAAGCTCCTGCAGTCGAGTTTATTTCCCATAATTCAGGGTTACCAACGGGAGACATATCGACCAACTGCGCCAAGATCCGAATGCCTGTAGCACGCACTACCGCCTCTTGATTAGCTTTGGCTTTACTAACGAATGCATTGATAGAAACAATAAAAGCGTCATTATCACTCATGTTATGCTCTCAACTGTGTGCGGTAACAAATTAGAAGAGATGCGGGTTTTACTGGGTTAGGTTCGACAATACGGTATTGTTTGCCATCAACAAGTACCAAATCACCAATTTGCAATTCAGTCTCCGCAGTAAAGACAATCCTAACATCGCCATTTATGATGACCGATCCGTCAATTTCACTGGGTTTATAATCAGTCCTGACACCAATAGCGTTAAACGCCTGATCATCTTTATGATGCTCTACACCACCGATGACACTCACTCCACCTTTTCGGGTAACGACATACTCAGCGCCGTTTTCAGTAAGTAATCTGGTTGCGGTAGCTCTCATTCGGCGGTAATCAATAGCCATACTACCCCCGCATAACGTCAAAATTAACACCGGCACCGCTACCTAGCAGCCCCCGCAGTAATCCTGTTAACCATGGGAAATAAGGAGGGCTGGCACTACTACCCTCAGCATATTGAACGGAAACCGCACCGGAAATACTCTCTGCAACGACTTCACCACCGCCAGAGAAACTGGGTGTCAAATCTGTTTCTTGGGCTTCGATAGCTAACCGGCATTGAGCCTGTATAAGTTGCGAGGGGATTCTATCTGCAGCCACCTCGACACCATCCACAATCACACCAGAGCGCGGCCACGGTAGAGCCTGTTCGGGTGATGAACGATAGCCCCGCCAATTTTGCCCTGTCAGGTAGTCCATGGCCTGAAATAGTAGTGGTTCACATTCATCATCACTTTCTGGAACGTGATAGCCGCGAGTAATCGCGAATTGCCGTAGGTCATCAACACTGGCGTAACTATTAAAACCGGGTAATGTCGGGTCTGTTATCAGCATGACAGCCTCCAATAAGAAAGGGGCCGAAGCCCCTCATGAATTAACCGCCAGCCTTCTCGCCAAATGTCACGATTACACCCGCAGTGTCTTTATTACTGGTACGGCATTTTTCCCAGTTTGAACCCGTGGTTAGCTGTGCATCAGTTGGTGACTTAATGTTACTGTTCTTCCATTGATAACCTTTTAAACCGATGGTGAAATCGTACTCACCTTGCATCATGGCTTTCAGGTTTTCTTTACCCAGCACATCTTGGGCCTTCATAATCAGTGGAGTGGTCTGTATTGCAGCCGCCGCAGAAGTTAACCCTAATGCATGCTGCAACTGTTCTTCTGACAGAGCCGGAATATCAGAGATAACAAAACGGCGACCTAATCCATCCTGCATAACGTTAACATTACCAATCTGGAACAAACGGTTTGTATTGGTTAATGCTTCATCGATGAAGTCGTTATACGTCGCACCATCCATCACCCATGACACCAGCCGGGTAAATGCATCACCCAATGGGCGAGTACCTTTATTCAGGCCACGTAACGACGGTAATACAGGAGAACCGGCAGCGCCAGAAAGGTCAACAACCATATCTGCGTTAGTTGAAATGGCTGTTTTCAATGCGCTACATGTGGTATTCAGATAATCCTGAATCATCGCTTCGGCTGCCTGAGCAGCAACAACTGATGATGCCTCCGACACATCTTTACCTAAACGTTTCATCATGGTCGGCGTAACTTGAACTGGCCCGATACGTCCATCAATTTTGACCATGCGGTCAAGAATTTGACCCAGTTCCTGAGGCGTTAATGTTTTGTCAGCATAGGCATTACGACGCTGCGCAATACCACCCAAAAGCTGCCAACTGGTTTGTTCGATATAATCACCGATGTGATCGCCATTACCCATTACCAGTGCGCCACCAGAAGCAGCATTAAACTTTTGCACTTCCTGATCCACCAGCTCAGTTGCGGCGGTAGAAACTTGCTGTTGAAAAATAATAAGAGACATTCATTACTCCTGATTGTTATCAATAATTTGACGTGCACGGCTAACTAATGAGTCAGGATCCATGCCGTTGTTATGTCCGCCGCCCCCAGCGCCAGAGTTTCCGCCACCGTTCCCCCCGGTTCCGCTGGCCTTACTACCGATAATCACGCCCTTAAAAGCAACATTACCGATGAATTCTTTTTTCAGATCATCCATGCTTGCTGCGCTAGGCTTACCAGCGCCATCAAGAATTCGCGTCACATGCTGACCATCTTTTTCTTCAATAACTAATCGTGACTTAATGTGAGGCAACATAACTGGTGCAGCATCACCAGCCAGTTCAGTGGCTAATTTCTGCGCTACGTTGTCAACCAATAAGCCCTGTAAGCTGGCATTCAACGTATCAATTTTAGTTTTTGACTGGTTTTCGGAATCAGCCAGCTTTTGCGCCCAAGACTTCTCCAGAGCGTCAATATCACCATTTTTCTTTGCCTGTTCCTCAGCAGATTTTTTGGCATCTTCCTCGGCCTTGCGACGAGCTGCCTGTTCTGTTTTTTTCTCAGTCATCAGTTCATCGACTTTCTTTTTCAGCCCATCGAGTTCGCTGGTATCCGGCATACCTTCAATGGATATTTGGTAACCATCACCTGATGCTTTGTATAAAGCCTTCATTGCAGCGTCTAATGCTTCGAACTCTTCTTTAGTAATAAAAAATTTCATCATCAACCCCGTTGTGATGTTGCAGTCCCTGACCGCAGATAATAAAAAAGCCACCCTAAGGTGGCCGTTAAAGTCCGGCGTCAATAAACGCCTGTTCGTCAATCTTTCGTAGCTGTTCCAGCGTTAGCCACTCCCCTTTATCCGTAAAGAATTCGGAAGGATGTATTCCACCATCACGCATCAACCTGGCCCGGGTTTCGCCCAGTACCTCAACCTGTCGTTTATATGGTTGTCGCTGTAACCAGTCACGGAAATTCGTTCCGGCTGGTACTTGTCCGTCCATGCTGGCCCGTGTTCCCTCTGGCATTTCATCAACATCAATTCCCAGTTCTCGCCATGACTTAACAACAAATGTCTCTGTAGAACGGCAGCAATAATGAATACGACCCGGCCCTGTTCCGTAAGGGATTTTGTGTCCGATCGGCTTGTTATCCAGCGTATACCGTAAGCAATCACGGATAATACAGGTTGGCGTGGTGCGATTATCAAGCGTACTGCGCCATTGCTTACAGTCGATAACATCCGTGTTCGCTTTCCCGAACTCAGTGCGGGCAACGGCTGCCATATGATTAACCGCCGTTTTAATTACACTCGTGGCATTCGCTCTACCAGTTTGCAGAACACCATCCTGATAATTCCGCGCTTTTGTTCCTCTCACCCTCCGGTATATTTGTTCTGTCGTTTCCCCCTGCAAGTACCCCTGACTTACTGCATTGGTTATTCGCTGCATACGGTCAGCTTCCAACTTATCAGTCCATTCACTTAATAAACGACCTTGAAACGGTCTGGCCATCGCAGAGGCATAAACTTGTTGAGGTGTTATCCCTGTGAGTGGAAAGCGTTCTTTTACGAGATCAGGGAGTAGAGAATCAAACAGACTTAATTGAAAGCCAGAGTCATAACCAATAAACTCACTCAGTTCGTTGGTTAATGAACCATACAGCCTTTGATAAATCTGCCTGTTAATATCCCTGACACTACTCAATAACGAATCTAATCGACGGACAGAGAAACTATCCGGCTCCATTACATCAAGAGATGCCAACAGGCTTGCAGATAATTCAGCATCAGCCTGATTAAGGGTATTAACCATTCGTAGAGCAACGCCATTTGAATAACGAGAAACAAAGAGCGAATGCGCAATGGATTCATCAAGCATCCGGTCGTTGACTGTTCTCATTTCCACCGCCTGTCAAATTCGGTTGCTGGTTTCTGATTAAATCTTCCACTTCCTCCGGTTCCACGCTCTGATCTATTAAACCTACGCTTTGCTGATAGCGGATAAAATCGACAAGTAGCATTTGGCCTGATTGCACCATCGCCATCAACGTATTCAGCGCCGCTGAATCCAGAGACGAAATCTCAAAGCGTTTATTGATTTCGATTGTTCCTTCCCCGCTACCGGCAAACAGTATGGCAAACTCTAACGCCCGGTTAATAGCCTGTTCTACGTTGCCAACACATAAAGAAAGGATGCTGTTATCAGTCTGAGCCTCATCACTGGCCTGTGTAGCTGTGCGAGCTGAGGTATTGCGCTCAACCAATTTCGCACCAAGCATGGCCATCTGCTTTTCTCGTCGTTCCGCTACAGTTATAGGTAGGTTTCTATCCTCGGCCTGAACGATACTAATAACGCCATTGTCTGGTAATAAAATCCCTTTTGTTGACCCGATTTTGATACCACCATCTAAATACTTGTCAGCCCAAGGTTGATTCAGCCCACCAACAGCAATCGTTGGTTGTCCGGTAAGATGTGCGATTTCTGCTATATCGGCCTCAGCCTGGTAATGCTTAATATTCACATTGGCAATATCGGCAAGCGGTGGTGCGTCAGGAGTGTGATCATTGTTACTTGCACCAATCCATGACCACGGCAACTCAGTTAATTGCTGTCCGGTACTGTCCTTAAGCTCAATCAATTGCCCTTCCATCATCCCTGTGGTGCTTTGCTGCCAGCGCCGTGAATAAGCCTTGTCATCAATAAGTCGAAGCTCAATCCAGACTTTTTGTAATAGCAATTCAAAATTATTCGGGTCGTCTACCGGTTCAACATAATGCACAACGACTAATGATGTTTTACCTGCAGTAACACGCCAATTGATAATTTCTTTTGCAGTAAAAAGCCTGAGAATTGGGCGCCCTAGTTTACTCAACGTCTGGTTACCAGAGGCGGTATAGTCAGTCAAAATACCTGCACGACCACGTTGCAAATTCTGGCTTAAAGCATCACGTGCAATTTGCGTCAGTGGTTGCCCTTCGCCGTCCGCATCACCTTCAATATCGGCAATACGTCCAGTAAGAGCTATCTTTACCGGTTTATTGAATGCCAGCCCTAACAGTCCGGATAATGTGCGGCCAGTTGCATTGATAAACGGTGCCCGCTGTTTATACGCTTTATACCGAATATCCTGCGGGTCGTCGTTTATATGGTCGCTACTGGGATGAGGTAAGTATTTTTTACCACGCTTCTTTATTTTGCGCTCACCATCAACACAATCACCGACTAATTCCCACTCTGGCAGGAATTCACGGTATGCCGGGTGGCGATAATCGATATTTTGTGTAGACATTAATATGCAAATCCTATGTTGACATCGGTTGCTGGTTTCTCTATTGGGAAAAGGAACGCAATGGGATAGCCGCCACCGTCGTTACCATGATCAAAACCGCCCTTCTTATCCGGTTCGCCTTTGTCATCGTAAATTTGACGTTCAAGACATTGCGTAAATTTAGGGCATTCATGAGTATTAACCAGCATCCGGCGCTCACCGTAGGTGTTGCACAGCATGGCATTCATGGCATTGACGCGATCTTTAACGGCTGGGTTGGTTGAGTTAACGCAGACAGAAAAGCCCGCATCCTCTAACAGAGCAATATCTGACTCACTCGCATTACTTGATTTCCGATTCTTGCCAGAAGCATCTGGATACACCGCGATACTGTGTCCTGAATATCGTTCCTCTATTTTCTTAATCATTGCCGGCGTATCGAATACGTTCATGAATTCATAAACAGCTCGGGGCAAGCCATCTCGCATCACGTAAACCACAGCAGCCATTTTGCTAACGTTGAAGTCCATACCAATATGCAAAACATCACCTGGTTGTACTGTTTCGTCAGTGTGGTTTTTCCGACGATCAAAACAGTAGTAAACAACACCCTGATAGTTTTCAAAGCTGGCTAAATATTCCTGCCTGAAAGTGCGCGGATCCATCTTCCGTCGTGCGGCTTCCAATTCCTCAATGGGAACATTACCGCCGTCGACCGACGTATACAGCCAACTCATGTGGTCAGGCTCTCGCCCATCCTGTCCGGCTAGATAAGTGTCATAACAATGGTTGAACCCTTTAGGGGTACCGATGCGTAATGCATGGCCACCGATATACTGAACACCGTCAATAGTGTATCGGCAGGTTGAAAGCATTGGCCGTAGAACTTCTTCCCATGCCTCATAAGGACAATCAGCCCACTCATCAATCAGAACAAAAAATAAACCTGAACCACGCAGATCATCATAGTTATTCAAGCCAACGCACCGTATAACATGACCGCTATTCAGAGTGATTGATAATTCAGTTTCGTTTGGTTTAGATGCCCGCCAGTGAACCGGTATCGCCTGCTTTAAGCGACGCCAGAAAACTCTCTTAGCCTGTTTCTGAGTTGGTGCGCAATACCAGATTTCATCCTCAACACTGACATTCCAGCGTTGAGCCAATCTGGCCGCTCGTCGCATTTCTGCTTTACCAAGAAATGTCTTACCAAATCGACGACCGCACACAGCATCACGAAAACGCGCTTTCGGCTGCCATCCCCAAACATAAATATTTGCCTGTTTTGGGGTCAGGCTTACCGCACCTTCATTATTAAAGGATTGGCGAGTCAGGTGTAGGTTCATCAGGAGTTAGTGCCTGTAATTGATAATCGTCTTCTAAACCGCCAGGCTTATCAGATTGATTTAGCTCTTTGCGTAATTGCTCAATTTCAAGTTCTGTTTTCTCTGTCACCGTATTGCGGAAATTAGTGTCAGCTTCGATTTTCGGCACCTGAACATGCGCCAAACTCTCAGCTACGCGGATACCACTAATAGTGCGTTCCAATGATTCAATGCGGACAGTGTTGCGGTGCATGGCTTTGTATGCCGCGCCGATATTGCTCATTAATAACTTTCGTTTTTCTTCTGTCGGCTCATCCTCCAACTCAGCTTTCCAGCGGCCTATATTCTCTGCGGCGGTCAGGTTGCCTGCACGTAACCAAAAAAGTTCATCACTTAATGTCAGTGATTGCGCATCTTCGCTGACAGCATCAGATAGCAGCATTCGACGACCATAACCGCCGTGTTTTAATGCGTGCTGGTTTCCTTTCTGGAATGGGGGATGATTCGTGACTACTTTCCGTTTTTGCTCGGGTTTCGTTTCTTGTGGTTTTTGCGCATTGTCACTTTGCGCACTCTGCGCAATTTCTTTCTTAGCCTTTACCGGTGTTGGCTTATCGGCTTTTTGCGCAGTTTCTTTGCGCAGTTTTGGTGTTTTATCTTTTTGCGCAGTTTTTTGTGCACCAACCTTCTTGATGTATCTCCGCGCAGTATCATAATTCAGTCCCTGCGCTTCACACCATGTTTTGGGGGAAATGCCGGTTTTGGCATGATCGGACAGGAACCGTTGCTGAAGCTTACCCCAGTCCGGTTTTGCCATTGCTTAATTCCTTACGAAAATATTCCTACAACCCTTGCTTCTGGAAATGATGTGCATCTTCCCCCAGATAACCATTGGCGATGTCACTGTAAAAACTGGGTGTCTTTGTGTTGGTGCATTATCAGCAGGCATTGTTGCTGATTCGGTTATTTCAACTAACCCGCTCTGAACTTGAAACGTTCCCGTCTCTACACCAGTAGTTAGCTGCTTCCATCCTTCCTCACGCTTTAAATCAAAGTTTTTCGTTGCCATTTTTTATCCTAATACAAAGTCAGGGGTTGCTGGATTAACAAGGTATTGCTGCGCTGCGGTAGGTATCTCGCCACGAATAACATCAATAAAAAAACCGACCTTTTTGGTCGGCTCTTTGATAGTGTTTCCTTTTTCGTCATACTCTCCATCGTTGTTGTAGAGAGTCCCACGAACCGCTATTTCTATTCGTAGCGTTGGTTGAATCCAGTTATCACCATCCAGCCATTCCGGACAACATTTGATTGCAGTACGCTCATCTGGAAATCGTAAATATCTCATCATGTGATGTACTCAATTGTTGGGATATAACGAACTCCCCAATCTTTCTTGGCCCACGGAAGCGGAAACCATGCATCTCCATTTGCTGGGTATTCATCATACTCGCCACTGGTATACCAAACCCGTATACCCCTTGCCCCTTGCATTTCAACGAGCAGAAATGAAGCACCGCGAGTTGCTTCAGTTCCGGTAGTTAGAATCGTTGATGTTGCTGTATCACCGTATTCGTATTGCCAGCCCCAGGGCCATGTCATTGTGTTCGCGATTGATGGTCCGTCACTGTAAACTGACATTGTTCCCGAAAATGAAGTTGTTTTCGGAGTTGTCTTTTTAGTAACCCAGCGTTCCCATACGTTTAGGTTATTAATGTAATCATAGTCCGGCGTTGTAATACGCTCGATAAACGCACGGGAAATAACAGGAACGATAGAAAAACCACTTGCCACGGCGTTTACATCTAATGGGTCATATGTTCGGCAATATAAGCCACTACCGACATTGGTGTTGTAATATTTAGCACCCAGAGGCATGACCGTGCCTGCTGGTGTAGTAACAGGCGAATCAACACTAGTGCAGTAGTTTCCGACCATCGGAGTCACAATTGTCGTATTGTTTTTAACCAAATTGGTGCGTTGCGGTTCTGGTTCATGCCGTCCGACCGCAACACCGTTGACATACTCAACGGGGCATTCGTCAGGGCCAGCATAGTGAAGCAGTCCATCAGCGCCGTAGTATGCGTGTTGACTGGCACATTGATAGCGTACCCGGCTGTCGAGTGATGTTGCCGTCAGATCGATGGGGGAATAATCCGGTTGTGTACCACCATTACCAAAAACCACAGCACCTGGCACTATTAATCCTGTTCCGGACTGTTGTCCGATAATCGGAGCATCTTTAATGATCAGCATGGAAATACTCCGTTTTTAGAATTTTTCACTGGTTCGGCAAATATAACCCTCGGGAATTCCGAGAGTCATACCCTATGAAATTAGAATTTTATTCTGAAACTGGCAGGGTGTTAGCTTGTCACGATCGGTATTATCAAGCCCACTCAATGAATGAGCTTTGTAATAACTACTTGCTGTAGTTACAGCCTTTAGCAATCGTTATCAGGTTGCGCCACTGCGCGGCAGGCTGCCATACATGCCGTTTGCATGTCTGTTTTAGCAATCGCTAACCAGCGAGGGCAGTTTTCACCATCGTTGAGAAAATCAAGTTGCGCGATGAACTGACGACTGATTTCCTTGAGCCGGTTCATATTGGCGATATCTTTCTCGTTTAAAGTTCGATATCCCTTAACTTTACTTCCATCCTGTGGTTTTGCTTCGTTCATTACTTACTCCAGAAGGTATTTATATACGCCTATTTGGATAGGCAGAGGTTGTTGATGTAGCCTTGCAGGTACTCTACTTTTGCCTGGTCTTCAATGATTCCTCCTCGGATATCGAAAACAGTTTGTCCAGAAGCACTAGTGAGTTCGACACTGGTGTCATTGCCCACGCTGCCGGTGGTGGTGGCTGGACATTTGGCTTTGATACGCAGCTTGCGCTTACTAACGGTAAGCTCATTACGAAGACGGTTATTTTCAGATTCGGAGGCATGAAGTTTCTCTGTTGTTCGTTTATCCAGTTCAGCCGCTCTATTTTGCTGTATCTGAATTTTATCAATCTCTTGATAAGCAGAATCCCGTTGCTCTGTCAGCATAACGTTGTCAGACCGCAATCTGTCGTTAGCTGACCATAAGTGCCATGCACTTAAAATGAGCACAAAAAAAACCGCTATTGCGGCTGTAGGTAGTAATGTGCGCCAAGTCATAGCAGGTTAAACGCTCTTTCATACGTTTCATCATCGTATGGCTGATAGCCATTTTCATGATCAACAATTGCTTTAGCTAAACCGATAGCCGTTTTTTTACTGCGTGTATCTATCCAGTCATTCGGTGACACACCCAGCGCTTTAGCGACCTGATTGATATATGCGCCCGTGTTATTTTCGGATGTTGGTGCCCAGCGGTTAATCAGTCCGGATACACTGTTCAATGCATATTTACGTTGATACGTACCCAGCAGAGACATCAGCGCACGAATGCCATAATCCGGTGATTCGAATCGGCAAAACCGTTTTTCAATAGTTGGGTCATGCGGTAGCAAACCTTTCCATTTATTCTTCGGGTTATAATCAATATTGCCCGGGTTGTTATTGCGAACACCGCGAGTTTGTTTACTCATCCTTACCTCCCACATCATTAGCTTTACGCAGACGGGATAATGCAACCTCTCGCAAGGTTTTAGCCCCAATCACACCAATGAACGCGAATATAAATAACTCAATATTCAGCTCTGATGTTTTAGTGAGGACACCAGACATGCCAGGTGTTAATTCAATGATCCTCACAACAATTGGAGAAATGACAGGAACAGATGTGACCGCGACAAAACCAGTCAAAAATGCATCCACAAAACTCTCTTTTATTTTCCCGCCGTAAAAGACAGCTCGACCTAAAGCAAGAATGAAGGCGATTATTCCACCGTTGATCCACCCTGAGTTAGCTGAGTACCATGCAACAAGAGCAGAGAAAAAACCGTTATATTTTTCAGGCATACGCATATGCACCCCCTTTTAGTGGAGTGTCCATTAATGTGAGTTAGAAAGGATGGCCTCTGGCGCTTATCTCCAGATATCAACGTATACCAGCTCTTAGGTAGGCCAAATGAGGGAGCCACGACAAATACCGAGGCTGATTTTTGACAATAAAAAACCCGCACATTGGCGGGTCTAAAAAAGTTCTTTTGCTTCCTGTTGATGCAACTATGCGAAGCTTACATGAATATAACTACTTTCTGGCTAAATGCAAGCTAATTATTAACTACCATTTTGAACACCGATGCTCGGTCTGTTATGGGTCTATGAACACCAAATAGATCTCTAACAAGTTCTACAGATAATCCAGCTTTTTTCAGAACATTCAGCCATCCATTGTCATCAAGTAAATTAATCGCTTTCTCTAATAGTACCGGTTTCTCTTCGGGAATACGTTCATCACCTGGTTCTGTTCTGGTATACCCTTTTGTATTTAAATGAATATAACCTGTTCTGGCTTGAATTTGAGACAGCAACCCTAAAGATGCTGCTCTATAAATTGCCATTTTTAAACTAATCTTCCAACGGAGCTTGAATTCAACCATTGCATTCCAATCGAACTGCTTACCTCTAATTTTAGGAAATTCATTAATAAATGATATTCTTGGAACTAGCAGTGCACTTGAAAATTGATCCGCCTGCGATTCGGTTTTATGATCCCCTGTCAATATACCGTCATGCATCACAAGATGCCCTAATTCGTGACCGATATCAGACCTAAATCGACACACGCTTTTTTTAGAATCATTCCTAATAATTACGGGCCGTTTATTATGGACAGTAAAAGCATCAACTCGGTCATCGACTCCCGTGACCTGAGTGACAATAACACCCAATCTTTCTGCTAGTTTAGACATTGACGATATCGGGCCTAACCCTAATCCCCATTGTCTACGGCATTCTTCCGCAATCCGCTCAATATCTGTCACTGAATTCAGTGGATAGCTTGAAATATCCGGTATGTTCAAGTCAGGTAACTCTATCTCGTCTTCAATAACAGAGATAATAACATTTAACATTTCCGCTCGTGCTAATACACTATTCGTCAATGTTTGAGTTCGAGATTTTTTACTTCGAAAATGGCATAAATCACTTTCCAACGGATATTTACGCTCACTAAATAAAAAGCTTGGTTGTATTCCGAGTACTTGTGATATCTGTTCTAGTAACTGCTCAGATGGTCGCGCGCCCTTTTCTAATTTACTGACAAATTGTTTTGTCTTATCAAGTTTATTCGCTAGTTCTTCACACGATAACCCCTTGGCCATCCTAGCCAATCTTAATTTATCGCCACGATAATCATTATCGAGATTAAACACCTGAAGTACCTTCACTCTGGTTATCATTAGAATCCACGTCTGAATTTCTACGACGAGGTTCAACATCATCAATATCAGCTTCTTCTGGACGAATTGCGTTATCCACAAGGCTAACCGGCATAGATACACCTGACATATGCAATACTTGGCTTACAATGGCTCCATAAGAATTTATACCAACTAAAGCCACTGCCCAGCTAGGGATCGTATTATCCTCATCACCCTCAGTTTCATCAATAAAATAAGGTTCAGCAATAACACGCCATGTCAAATCTTGTTCCGGTTCAGTTTTACCAAAAAGAGAAAGTTGATCACATTCAACTCTATTTCTAAGTAAACGATGTTTCTTTTTTGGGCTATCTATACTATCCGTTGAAAATTGGATAGGTACTAAATTTAGTGTCATAACATAATCAAGCCCCTTTGAAATCATTTTTAAACCAAGAATATTACCTTCATTTAAAATGAGATGATTTCGAACCCAATCATATGTACGCACACCAATGGACCAATTGCTATCTAACACATGCGTATGATAGGGTACCATGGTAAGGACATTAGCTATTTCAGTTAGTAGGTTACGCACTGACGTTTCATCTAAATGTGGCTGACATTCCCAACTTGGCATCAATTCGCTTTCTGACATATTAAGTTTCGCTTTTTTTAGGATTTGTAAACCATATATTTTCGTATTTTTTAACTTTTGTCAACCTGATGCATTATCTTTTTTCATTAAGATAAAAACTATTGTTACTCCCCTGAAATTGTTCCCTCATAGGTCGATACAGCATGAACTCAGCTAACGCCAGCCATTGATCAATTCGGTTGCGGCAAGTGCCATATGACCATTCAGGGTGAGCATATTTCAGATCCTCCGCCATTCTTCTCTTACTCTTTCCTCGTCCGTAATAGTGCTCGTGGATAACGTCATATAAACCGTGATAACCATTGAGTGTCTTGCCAACAACACCATCAATAGTTATAGCTTCGCTATCAGTACAAAATGCCAGGCTGCTTTTATGTTTACTGTTCAACATATCTTCAAAATATGCTGCCATCTCACATTTATCCAGCCCTGATTTTTTTAAATGAGCAAGCACTCTTGATATTGCTGTTTTACTCATTTTTTCAGACAACAGTCGATTAAACATATTACCGGCCTTTCCTCCACCGATATATGACCAGCGCCCCCACATTCTCAGCCTGCCTTGAATCCAAACTCTTTCCAGAGTGCGGAGGCGCATAACTTCCCCTGCTTTACCTGTTTCAGTTGGATATATCATATCGCCTCCACTAACCCTCTACGGGTAATTTCTTTAATAGTTAAAACTATGGCGCGATCCATTAACTGGCGGCGCTCTTCACGGGTTAGATTTTTGCCGTTATCTATTGCGTTATGGCATGGGATGCATAATGCGGCGGTAAGGCTATCATCAGCTTTTAATCCCATTCCTTTACCTTCATTTCTGTGAGCGACCTGTATTCCCCAAGCCCCACATAGAACGCAATACTCAACACTTCCAACGGCTGCCAACCATTTTTTACTGCGGAAAGTTTTTTGCTTAAGCACGCTCACCTCCAATACTTCTGTTGGTAAGTGCGATTGGGGCGCAGAAGGAGCAGAGTAGAATGCTCGGGCTCTTTTATAATCCTTGCCGCATTCAATCCATTTGCCAGGCTCTGATTTGCTTTCCATTAAATACATCACTGCCACAGACTTCTGTTTATTTGTCATTGCTGGCCTCCTGCACTCTATCCAACCGCTCAATCTCAGCAAGAATTAAAGCGGCGGCTTTTACTAAATCACGGCGCGGGTTTGTCTGCTTCCACCAAGACTTATCCCATGGCCATATATCTGGTGGTCTCATCCGTGGGTCATAAGCATGTAAGGCATATGCTGCCGCTGCATCTGATAACTCAGTCTCAGAGTGCTTATCATCATGATCAGTAGTGTAGCCCTCAGCTGTAATCTGACGTTGACGCTCTGCAATAACATCTGTCAATGCATGGGTTTGTTGTTGAACTAAAACAGGGGATAAGTAGAGTTTATAAATTCCACTATTTAATTCCTCTAACCATTTGTACTTATATGAAGTTAATCTTTTGTTAACTTCATTCACTGTAACTTCAAGTACTGGCATCTGCTCTTTCTCTGCCTGCCTGCGTTCCTCCAACTCCATAAGCCCACTCATGATAGGAGCAGCAGATTTATAAAGAATTTTTCCATTACATAAATCTGTATGCATATCGATATCTTCGATTAAATACTCCAGCTCGGTATCACTTAGTCTGTTATGCATCAGTAGCCCCTCTATTCAGTAAATTGGTAGATAACCATTCGACTTGTTTCAAAAATGTCTGCCCTACGCTTACCAGCCTTTCCCGTGAGATATAGCTGACCTTTTCCCCTATCCACTCTTTGTCAAAAATAACAATAGCTGCGGCAAATCCGGCGCTACTTGGTTTCTGACTATCGTCAGCAGGGATAAACCACATAGGAACATCAAACCCAACACGCCCACGAATAAATGCAATGTGATCCGCAGACTCTGGCCACCATGTTTCAGATGTAGCTGCTTTAATCAGAAAGACGTAACGCCCCCCTTTTTCACGCATTTTTAAAGTGTGCCGGATGATATAAGTCATGCCAGTAATGTATTGGCCATCGATTTTTTGAGGGCGACTATAGGGAGGATTTGCAAACGCAGCTCCGTTGAGTTCTGCCAGGCATACTGACCAGTCTTGTGTCAGTGCGTTATCTTCTGCTGTGTAATATGCAGGGCATTTAGAATTATAACCGTCTGTAAACAGGTCTAAAACTAATGGGCCATATAAAGCATTGATACCCCAAAACAAGACATCAGGAGTACGCCACTGGTCACCAATATCTTTAAGATAATGTGTTGGGCGTTGCATTTGGGCATAAAGCTCTTCGCTATAAGAGTTAAGCATTTATACCCCCACGAATACGATTTAACGCTGAGTCAAACGCATTAATTCGACTACACAAAGCTAATTCTTTATTGGAAAACGGCGCGCTATAAACGTGAGTATCATCACTGACTTTGTAGGATGTGGGTCTAACTTGACGTGTCCGTCTCTTTTTTTTCTCCAGTAATAACTCCTCATCGAAACCTAAAAGTTCATATATGCAATATCTGTTCTTATAGTCGTCAGAGTTCACCAACGTCGATTTAATTTTGATACGATTACGTTTTTCTAATTTATATAATCTGTCGCGTACGATGTTCGTTTTAATATCGTTGCATTTAAATGAATTATTTAACTCATCACAGATTTCTTGCGCTGACTTTGGCCCCTTCATCATTATTTTTAATAACGTTTTGTTGCTTAATTTGGTCATTGGTCATTCCTCATTTTGTACACATTGAGCCACTTATTTAGCTGCTCTCTGAAATATTCCCTCAAGTCTTCTGAGGTACTATCTCGTTCTTTTTCAACTTGCCGGCGCGATATCTTTCCTTGTTTCAAACCGATAATGAGCTGGTTAGTTCTCAATTCGATCCGCAGTTTCCTCTGCTCTATTTCCGGCCAGTCACAAATGTTTCCAACTGGTCGATTGGTCATTGCCTAGCTCCTAAAATTGGTCAATATCACCTCTGTATTTGCGTCCTCCTGTTTTGTTGCTTGCCTCCATCAGACGCATGGCATCTAATGCGTCGATGTCTTTGATATAGCCATTAATCATTTGTGCGTACGCTGTGCCGGTACCACCTTCACGGTTAAGCCTGACAAGGTACTCAACTAAGGTTTTATCAGCATTTTCGTTGTAAACAGCATCACGATAGATACCGATCCAAACGTCAGCATCTTGCTCAATATTTCCTGTATCTTTGCTGTCACTGGGGAGTGGGCGCTTATCTGCCCGTTGTTCTAACTGGCGGTTTAACTGAGTCAGTAGCAGAACTACACAGTCAAGCTCCTTAGCCAGATTCTTTAAGCCGGTAGTAATATCGCCATATGCAATATCACGGCGTTCCGCCTGCTCTGCCTTCATCAGTGTCAGGTAGTCAATTGCGACAAGTCCAACAGCACCATATTTTCGCTTAGCCTTCCGGCACTCATACTCAATATGGGAAAGGCGAACACCTGGCGTACTGTCGATCATCATTTTGGTGTTCATTAATTCTTGAACTTTTGCCATTGCACGAGCCATTTCTGTATCGTCGTGTGCGCCGGTATAGAAAATATTTGAACTGACATGAGCCTCTTGAGCCACCATTCGCTCGACGAGACTTCTATCTGTCATTTCCAAGTTAAACAGTAAGGTTGGTAATTTGTGGGATAGCGCAAAATGCGTAGCAATCGCGTTATACGTAGCTGTTTTACCCATCTTAGGCCTAGCGCCCACTACGACCAGAGAACCGCGCAGTGCTTGTTTTGGTGCAAGAATATCGTCAATGCCCGTAATGCCCAGCGTTAACCCTGCCGCATGATCGGGACTGCTAAACCTGCGTTCTACATCTTGCGCCCAGTCATCCAGTACGTCCCTTACTTCACGTAACCCACCACGGCTACCAGTCTTTGCAGAATCAATCACTGACGAGATAACTTGTTGCATAGCCATTAGCTGATCGTCTAATTTTGTACCTTGCTCTGCCATCATCAGTTCAGCGCAAATATTCAGCTTTTCCATTGCATACCGCCGAATAGCCTTTTCTCTGACGATTCGTGCATATTCAACAACGTTGGCCAACGTTGGCATGCTGCATATTTCCGCGAGATATCCAAAACCACCAACAAGCTCTAAATCAGTTCCCAATGTCTCTGACAGAGTGATCAGGTCAGTTGGCATACGTGACTTGATTAGATTCAGAATTGCTCTGTAAATGATCTGATGTTGTGACCGGTAAAATGCCGTAGGTTTTAAAATCCCGATAACCCGCTGGCAACGCTCGTCGTCGGTGTTTAACATCAGGGCACCAAGCACAGCCTGTTCAGCATCGTTGCTGTGTGGTGGAACCAGTAAATCATTTGTCATTTGCGCGTCGCTCCTTCACTGACACGTAACAACGCTCAGTTATCAGATAATCAAGATTTTTGGCTTTCCAGTAACCGCCCTTGCCGTTTGGCCTGTCTTCAGTCATCCACTGACAGTTTTGTGAAATATAATCCAGATAGGCTTCCCACTTGGGGTGATTAAAATCGAATTTTTTCCAGAAGCCTCGAATATCCCGTTTTCGCTTATCGGTCATCACTACGATCGCTGGCATTTTTGGCAGGATGTCGTGATAGGCGTCGATAATGGCTTGGTAATTTATCCTTTCGGATTTTTTATCACCCTCACGTTTTGGGTCATCCGAATCGTCGGATGTACCAATACCGTTAGGTATTGTATTTATATCTTCCTCTACCTCTTCCTCTACACTCGCTTTTTGACACGCTGCCGTAACGCCATCTGCGTTACTATTTGCGTTACTATTGCGTTTCCTTTCACGTGACCTTGCAGATCTATTGCTTCCAAGTGCCCGTTTTTTCGATGATTCTCCATTGTGTTTATCAAGATCTTTGAATACCAGAGTATTTCCCTCAACTATTAGCCAACCAGCAGAAATTAATGCATCGGCAAAACCTTTAACGAAAGTGACGCGATCTATTGCACTTTTTGTGATTACAACTGCGTTACGCCTTGCGTTACTGTTTTCTGAATCTGTAACGCTGTTACCGTTACAATTTGCGTTACCATCTATTGTTTGCTGGTCGGCCCAAACCCATAAACGGATCAACTTTCCAAGTGCCGCATCAGGGTCAATACTCAGTATTTCTGCAAGCTGGAAAACCTCCGGTTTATCCGGCGTAATTACTTCGACTTTTATCCAGCTACTGGCCATAATTACCACCCCTGTCGTTCAGAAAGGATGCGAAATGCCCTTGCTTGACGCATGAGACTTAATCGATTAATCGCCTTACGTTTACGGCGCCACGCCTTACGCCATCCTTCCGTCGATACCGGCTTCCCATTAACAAAAAAGCCATTTTTGTATTTAATAGTGGTCATTGGTTATTCCTCACAAACTCATGCGCTGTGGTCTATTTGGTCGTAGTGCCAACAGCGAGTTAATTGCTTCCTCTCGTTCCTTTTCAAAATTTGGGTCATTAAGGATTGCAGCGTTTACTGCCTCCGAACATTCACGATTGGCAACCGCTACCAGATAAGTTAAATCCTCACCGATTAATCGAGCCCGGCGCTCACCTGGTAATGATTTCTCTATCGCTGGCCACAGCTGGGAAACTTTCTCTACTGCCGATCGGTGATTGCTTCGTACCCACCTGAAAAATTGCTGGCGATTGTTGTAAAGCTCAATATCGTTAGAGTACGGAGGTAATAAGTCAGAAAGCCCTAACTTATTGGCCTCTTTGGTAACTAAAGCCACAATAGTCTTTTGCCCTACTCCAATAGCCCACGCTTCGATTTCTTCTCTGATTGCATCATGTGTAATTTTCATAGCGTCTCCTGTCGCTCATCCCGATTATTGGTAATCAGATGATTTTATTTATTACTGTTAAAATCATTTCCTGATTGTTCGGGGTAAAAAGAAACATCATATTTCAGTGCGCCATTTGTTAATTTTTCAATTAACAAAGCGTATTGCCAGGGAATAACATTCCCCCACAGGCTTACTGTTGACTTTGATTTACCAATGGCTCTGGCAACCCCATTAGTTGACTCAAAGTAATCAAGCACATCTTGTTTAAGCATTGATTGCCTCCGTTTAGTTTCGTTTATTTAGTTTAATCATTTAAACAACAAAAGATCAAGAAACAAAACCAGAAAAGTTTAATAATTTAAATTATGAAAAGAGAGACAATGAGCGATCGAATCGCACAACGAATGGTTTCGTTAAATCTAAAAAGTAAAGATTTAATGAAAGCAACAAAAGCATCTAAAGGAACTGTTAGCCAGTGGGTTAACGGTGGGACGGAACCATCATCAAAATATATACTTTCTCTTGCAGAGGTATTGGGCGTATCGGAAAGATGGCTCATTGAGGGCGGATTAATAGAAGAGACTCAAGGCAATAGCCAACCGGGCCCAGACCTGCGGCGTAGGGTGCCGCTTATATCTTCTGTACAAGCCGGAAACTGGAAAGAGATTGTGGAAGAACATTTAACCGAACTTACAGAATGGATTGAAACAACGGCGAAGGTATCGCCATATTCATTTTCGTTAAGAGTTACTGGTGATTCTATGGCAAGTCCAGCCGGTCACGGGACATCTATACCCAACGGCTCAATTGTTATAGTAGACCCTCAAATTGAGGCAACGAACGGGCGAATTGTTGTTGCTCGAGTAAATGGTTCAAATGAAGCAACGGTAAAAAAGCTTGTTATAGATGGCCCTAACATATACTTAATGCCCCTTAATCCTAATTTTAAACGAATTGATTTTGATGATAACTGCGAAATCATAGGAGTTTGCGTTAGGGTTGAGATGGACCTAATTTAGAACCTCTACACAATTCCTACCAAACCGGCCTCGTGCCGGTTTTTTATACCTCAAACAATTTTTATTTAAAATATTAAACTTAAAATTGACTTTTATGTTTAAATGATTAAACTTTATTCCATCAAGGCACAGTAGCACGCCAACAACCAGGTAAGGATACCGACCGAAAGGTAAAGTAGCTCTCAGTGGCATAGAAATACTGAGTGGTTGTAGATAGGTAAAGTTCTGACAGCCGGGAAATAGCGGCAAATAAATACAATGAGGGTTTAACAATGGAATTTAAAGATCTGCCAGGTATCGCGCAAGCGGCAGCATGTGAAGTGTTAAAACTACATTTTCCAAGCGGTGCAGTTAGCGCAGAACAATCAAATAAAATCGCACTGCGCGTAAGAGATGCTTTTATTGCTCTTTATTCTCTATCCGAGTCATCTCAGAAGAATAATGATCTAGAAGCAAAGTGAATGCCTCACTTGCCATGCGTTCACTACTGATTCGTCCAGCTCTGATTAGTTCAACCACTATCTCATGAGCCGCTCCATCTGGATTCATTAACGGGCTTTTTATATCAGCCATAATATTTCCTCATAGTTGTAGGGACTTAGAGGATACCACGAATGCCGTGAGTGGATAAATAATCGGCAATGATTTCAAGTTTCGATTCGGGCCGTCCGGTAATAACCGGTATGAATTGGAGAAGGTGAACGGCAAGTAGCCCTCCCTGTCACGGCAGTGAACGCGGTCTCGCCACATATCCCGCGTAAAGAATGCCCCGTGAGGCTTAAATGGCCGTCAGCTCCACGATACGGAGCACTGAATAACTATGAGCGAACGGTCGTAAGTCCTGTGGAATGAAAGGCAGGTAAGCGACGCCGGAAAGCGTAACCGGCAGCCATGTAGCCCCAGCCGGAGGTGGGATATAACACCGGCAGCACAACACCGTTTTTGCACGTAGGGGCATCCTTTATCGGGGGTTGTATTGGACGATTGTAGACCTGTTTCAATGGGGATTCGGGGCAATCAGAAGATTAGCAGACAGCCCGGAAAGACGGGTAAACGCTGAAATGTAGTGATAATCCGAGCCGTGGCGGTTACCACGGCACATAGCTAAAAGAACATCGGCGGATAACGGCCTCATAAGCCAATCTACCCGTAGTAGTTGGCGCTACATCGGTGTTCTTTTAGGTGTGTAAACACCAATCATGAGGAATAAAACGACCCGTCAGCCCTACGATACAGGGCACTAAATTACAGATGTAAAAAAGCCCACCGAAGTGGGCCTAATTACCCCCGGCTTTGCGACCAAACATCACCGGGAAGTTTAGTTGGGTTACCACACCCAACTTAAGGAATAACCAATGACCACTTAAGGCCATTGATCACCATTAAATATACAGGAGTCGATATGATATCGCTACCAAAAAAAGTAAAGAAAACCCTTTACGTGTACCTCAATAAAGCGCCACACACCCTACCAAGTAATGTATTGGTTTTTAGCTTCATTGACATGTCCAGTATCGATACTTATCTATTTCTTCAAACCCAAGAGATAGAAGTCGAGATCAATGAATCTTCTCAGCGCCAAATCGCAAATTATATAAATAAAGAAATATTCAATTAATTATCTGTGACATGTCACAGGGGGTTAGCGTGAATTTTCCAAAATATGAAAGCCCAATCTACGACCGCGCACTTGAGATTATTTCTACCGATAGTGCGTTGTTAGATGCCCACGACAGAACTGTAAGAAGTCTCGCCCTCGCCCATCGAGATAAGCAGAATTTTTTACGTGACCAGTTCTGTGACCAACTTGTTTTACTACTTACGGATGCTATTGAAACAGCAATCAATGAACAAAACGCCGACGACCACGGCGATGATTTTTACTTAGATGAGGAATAACCAATGTCCATTTTTTTATGTACCTTTCGTCCTAAAAAATCCGCTGAAAAAAACGGTGCTGTAATTCTCGTTACTACGGTTGAATCAGCAAGTGATAGCCGCGCTGCTAGTCGCGCAGGAGTGCTTCTTGAAGATTATGATGCTGACTCATATGAAAACTTTCAGAAGCCCATTGTAACTGAAGTTCCAGAGGGAATTTTAGCCCCTGAAATTGGCGTGTTCGATAATACATTCCATGAGCGCTATGAGTTAAATGGCAACGTTTGGATGGTACCAGAACCAAAACCTGAGTCAGTACCTGCGCCAGTAGAACCAGAAACCTCAGCAAATGAATCTGAATCAGGTGTGTCATTCGATAAGTTAGCGTTTGATGTGAAGGTTGCTGCCTTATGTTTGTTCTGTCATGCAGCCCTGGAGCCGGATAAAGAACAGTTACATGAAGCTCACGAGGCAATCAATGACTATGAAGCGAATCCAGAAATCAGCGCTATTACTCAAGCCTTGACAGGAATTGAGGCGGCAAAACATTTATTACCTGAAAAATTATTATCTCTTGTTGAGGCTATTCAGGATAAGTATTCCAGCTCACCTACTTTTCCTCAGTTTCCGGTCATTCGTCAGTTTGCAGAACGCTGGATATCAACACCCCCATCAGAGCGTGATCAGAAGTTTGCTACATCAACACCGGCTACAGCAGCCGAAGCAAGTAAATACTCTGATATTGATATTGATATGGATGTAGCGCTAGGACTCGTCTGCAGCAATCTGGCAACTGCTAATCCGATTGAAGTTAATCGGGCGCGTAACATGGTGAAGGACAATACCGATTCTCAATACAAGCGCATATCAATGAATTTGCGGACTGTCTCCGGCATTACGTCATATACACGGGAACAAATTTACGGTTTAACTCGTGAAATTCTATCTCTTGATGGGGTAGCTGATGATCAATTAGCCGTCAGCACATACATTGCAAACTGGATATCAAAAAATCCTGTCGCTACTTCTACAGCTCCTGAGATCAAAAAAGTCGGTGATAAATTTACAGTTACTGGTTTTAAGACTGGCCTTAACTGTGAAAACCATATGGTTGTAGGCAATGATGATCTGCCTGTTGTGGAAAACGACTTTGTAACTGAAGAGGGAGGTTTTGTTTATGAGGTACCACCGGAAACGCCGGATGTTGCCAACAAGCCTGTGCTTGATAAACCATCAGTGGAGGATACTAAGCAAGCTGTAACGGATACTCTAAATAGTGTTGGCTATGCGGTGTATGGGACAGTTCAACCTGCCTCCAATAATAACTGGCATAACCTCGATTCATATTCATGTATAGCGATGACCTCTATCGTTTTACGTGCGATCGATGAATATGCAAATGAGCATGATATCAGCCTCGATAAGATCGATTACTACCGCATATTAAGTGCCGCAAATTCCGCTGCCGGTACCAATGATATGGAGGTCTGATCATGGCTAACACTAAACTTGATACTGTTAAAAATGTGGTTCTCTCCCTTTCGGGGGAGTTCCAAAAAACTCTATCTGATCAGTCATTAAATTTTGCTCGTGAATCAGGGTTTGCGTTACAAGCTCTGCAAAATAACCCGTATTTACTCGGTATCGCTACCGGTAATCAGGCATCGTTAACCAATGCAATCGTTAATATTGCAGCTATTGGAATCAGCCTAAATCCCGCATCCAAACTTGCTTACTTGGTTCCCCGTGATAACAAGGTATGTATTGATATCAGCTATATGGGGCTTATGCACATTGCCCAACAAACTGGTGCAATTAAATGGTGCCAGGCAGATGTTGTGCGCCGTACTGACCGATTTAAACGGATGGGTATTACTCTTGAACCGCTTCATGAGTATGAGTGCTTTGCGGAAATCGAGCAGCGTGGCGATATGGTCGGCGTGTATAGCGTAATAAAAACAGATGATGGCGATTTTCTCACTCATACCATGCGTATTGCCGATGTTTTTAATATTCGTGACCGGTCTGTAGCATGGAAGGCATACATAAAAGACAAATCTAAAACTTGTCCGTGGGCTACGGATGAAGAGCAAATGGTATTAAAAACCTGCGTTAAACAGGCTGCAAAATACTGGCCTCGCCGTGACCGTCTTGATAATGCTATTGAATATCTGAATACCGAACTGGATGAAGGAATTAATTTTGCTGCAGAACGTTCTGGAACCGAGCCAAAAGATATTACGCCAGCCAGTGATGAATCGTTGAATCACCTTTTCGGTTTAATGGCTCAAACAGGGAAAACAGAGGCCAGCATCGTCGAAGGTGTAATTCCACGGCTCATTGGGCGAAGTGTAACCTCTATTCCAGATCTGACAGAGGAAGAAGCGAGAAAGTTAATAGGCTTCATTGAAAAGCGCATTAAAACGCAGGGGGCAGCATGACAGATAAATCTATTATTCTGGCCCGTACCGGCATAGATGTTGACAATATTGAACAGGGTTCGGAAGCATGGAAACGCCTACGACTAGGCGTTATTACAGCAAGCAATGCTATCAATGTTATTGCTAGCGGTCGTGGCGGTAACGGATGGGGTGAAAAAAAGAAAACTTACTTGCTAACCCTTATTGCTGAAATTTGTACTGGGCAATCTCCTGACATCACAGCCAAACCATTAGAGTGGGGGAAAGATCATGAAGATGATGCCCGCTACGCCTTTGAATTTGTCACCGGCCTGGAAGTTGTAGAAGTTCCATTTTTCTACAAAGATGAATCACTACGGTGTGGTGCCAGTCCTGATGGAATTTGTAGTGATGGTGCAGGTCTTGAACTTAAATGCCCTTTTAATACGGCTACGTATCTGGATTTCCGCCTAAACGGGAACATTAAACCCGAATATGTAGCTCAATGTCAGTTTTCAATGTGGGTAACTGGTAGAGAGCGCTGGTATTTCGCCAACTACGATCCCCGAATGAGTTTCGAAAACGTTCACCATATCGTTTTTGAACGTGATGAATCATTCATGAAGCAATTTGATGAACAAGTGCCGGAATTTATAGAGGCAATGGACGCAGCCCTCGTTGATCTTGGCTTCCAGTTCGGTGACCAATGGGGGAACCGCGCATGATGAATAAGACGTTAAAGAAAGGCGAATCTGTGCACGTAATCTGTCCTGATGGCGGAAAAATAAAGATTAAAGCCAAACGTTACTCAGAGTTTGAATTTGAGGTGCCTGAGAATGCTCGGTACATAGATATCAAACCGAATGAGAAAAAAGCACCTGATTATCAATAATCAAAAAATACCGGTTGGCAATGTTACGTTGTCAGCCGGTCATGAGGAATAACCACATGGCTAATGAATTTTTAACAGTTGATGAAGTCATCGAACTGACTGGATTCAAAAAACAGTCATGTCAGTGTGAAGCATTAACCGCTAATGGCTTTTCATACGCTAAAGATGCCGAAGGTCGACCTAAATTGACGTGGACACATGTTAACGCGGTACTGAACGGACAAATCAATACTGTTATATACCAAGATGAGCGGCCTAATTTCGGGGCTATATAATGAATCCGGTCGATAAAAGTAAACTACCTAAACGCGTATACGCCAATAAATACAGTTATTACTACAAACCAACTGACAACGTTTCTATTACCCTCGGACCTCTATCTATGCCGATGTCCGAGGTATGGAGAAAATACGAAATAGAAGTTAATGGTCAAAGTAAAATAATGACCTTTTCTAAATTATGGGCGCTATTTCTTAAGAGCCAATATTATTTGGAGCTTGCCCCACGTACACAAGATGATTATTTAAAACATGAGAAAAAGTTACTGGCCGTATTTGGAAAAGTGAAGGCGGATTTAATACGGCCAGAAGATGTCAGACAGTTTATGGATCAAAGAGGATTGCAAAGCAAAACACAGGCAAACCATGAAAAGGCCAGCATGTCTCGTGCATATAGGTGGGGATACGAGCGCGGATATGTGAAAGGTAATCCCTGTGCCGGTATATCGAAACTAAAAGTTATACCGAGAGATTATTATATTAGTGATGAGGAATACGAAGCGGTGTATTCATTTGCCAGTGACCGGTTAAAGGTAGCCATGGAAATAGCGTATTTATGCGCAAGCAGAGCCGGTGATGTTGCAAAAGCCAAATGGTTAGATGAGCTGGAAGCTGGTTTTTATATCCAACAAGGCAAAACTGGGAAGAAGCAGATCAAAGCATGGACACAGCGTTTAAGGAACGCATTGGATTTAGCAAAAAAAGCTATGCCGCCGAAATCACGTAATGACTATATCGTAGTTAATACACTTGGTGAGCGGTTAACAATAAAAACGCTAAATAACTGGTGGGTTGATGCCAAGCAACAAGCATCAGAAAAACTCGGTCGCCCTCTTTCGTTCACTTACCATGACATAAAGGCCAAAGGAATATCAGATTACACAGGTTCATCAAAAGAAAAACAGTTATTCAGTGGCCATAAAACAGAACAACAAGTCCTTACATATGACCGGAAAATTGCAGTCACCCCATCATTGGATGTACCTGTAATTTCCGAGCAAAAAAATAGATTTGTTAATTAAAAGTTAACTTAAAGTGAGCGCCAAAAAGTGAAAATCTTCCAAGTCAATCTTCCAAGTCTCTTCCAACACCCATAAAGCAAAACGGGCTAGCCTAAGCTAACCCGTTGATAATTCTGGCGGAGGAGGTGAGATTCGAACTCACGGATGGTTGCCCATCGACGGTTTTCAAGACCGTTGCCTTCAGCCGCTCGGCCACTCCTCCGCAACGGCGTGAAATATAGAACAGCTTGAGGTGCCTTGTAAAGAGGATAATTCAGCTATTTTGATCGTTCGGCTGAAAAAACATCAAAAACAATGTTTTTTGTCGATTTAAACGTCATTCCCCTCAAATTTATCCGAGTGCTATCAGAGATTGCTCTCTATAATTCCTTCTCCAGACCCAATTTTTTAATTTCAATCTTCGGACACTTATTCATCACGACTTTTAGGCCGGCTTTTTGAGCTATCGCTTCAGCTTCGGGATTAATCACATCCAGCTGTAACCATAAAACCTTAGCATTAATGGCTATTGCCTGTTCCGCAACTTCATAGGCAGCCTCTGAGTTACGAAAAACATCCACCATATCTATAGGGCGATCAATATCTTTTAGACTGGCAAAAACTTTTTGCCCCTGTAAGCTCTGCCCTGCCAATTTAGGGCTAACGGGAATAACCTCATATCCTTGAGATAGCAAATAGGCCATCACTACGTAGCTGGCTCTTGCTGGCTTATCACTTGCTCCGACCAGCGCAATAGTATTAACTTGCTGCAATATGCTTTTTATTTCACTTTCTTGCATCATCACTTACTTACTCCTGCAATTATTCTTTCTGTTTTATCTCAGTTTAGCCACCAGGCCAATGTTCAGGTAAGGCAAAAATCAATAAGATGTATACTTTTATATATTATCGCTTTTTTCCGAAACAGAGTTTCAGTAGTCTATACAGAATAACTATTTAAATAGAGGTTTGGTTTCATATGCAACTAACAACACGAACAATTTCAATACAAAAAAACATTGCACTGGTTGCTCACGATCACTGTAAGCAGTATCTCTTAAAATGGGCTGAAGACAATAAGTCCGTTTTGGCTAAACATAAACTATTTGCTACAGGTACTACCGGAAACTTGATTCAGAGAACGGCAAATGTTCCTGTCTCCAGTATGCTTAGCGGCCCTATGGGAGGAGACCAGCAGATTGGAGCTATGATCTCTGAAGGTAAAATTGATGTATTAATTTTCTTCTGGGACCCACTAAATGCCGTCCCTCACGATCCTGATGTAAAAGCCTTATTGCGACTGGCAACTGTCTGGAATATTCCTGTAGCAACTAACCGGGCAACTGCTGATCTGCTGATATGTTCAGGGTTGTTTGAAAAAGAGATAGTCATTGATATTCCTGATTATCAAAAATACCTGCAAGAACGTCTGAAATAATTCTCAACCAGACCTTAAGCCTTTGCTACCTACACAGCAGGCTTAAGGTTTTCGTTTTATTACTGCGCCACTATCGGCTAATTGTTTGATAAATATCGATGGCGACTCAGGATTCTGTAAGAGCCATACCTGATGTTTAGCACGGGTTAATGCCACATACATTAAGCGCCGCTCTTCAGCATAAGGAAAGTGTTCTGTCTGTGGCAATAATACCTGTTCAATGACGGCACCACTCTCTACAGATGGAAAACCATCTCGTCCTGAATGTAATCCGGTAATAATCACATACTCAGCCTGTTGTCCTTTACTGGCATGCATTGTCATAAATTCAATATTTAACTTTGGCCATCGAGTTGCAGCTTTAGCTAAAACGACAGGTTTTGAATAATGATAGCGTCCCAGAACAAGAATCCTTTCACTCTGTTTCACATAACTACTCAATTTATCAAACAACGCTTCCAACTGATTATCAGGCAAAATAGTGATGGGATGTTTTTCCCCCTGAACCAGACTGGAGACATCTCGTTTTATCTGGGCTGGATTTTGCTGAATATAATGACTGGTAATATCACTGATGTTCTGACCAAAGCGATAAGTTAAATCCAAATTACATTGCTCACCAATACCGAAAATATGATTAAAGTTGGCAGTTAATAACTGTTCTGCTCCACTGAATCGATATATAGATTGCCAGTCATCACCAACGGCAAACAGGTTGCTACCCGTTTGCTGAGCACGTAGCGCATTAATTAATGCCGCCCGCTGAGGTGAGAGATCCTGAAACTCATCGACCAAAATGTGACGCCAGGGGCTAACAAACTTTCCTTTTTCAATCCAGTTAACTGCTTGATGAAGTAAGCCTGGGAAGTCTACCGCCCCTTCTTCTTTTAATGCTTTTTTCCAGGCTTTTAATAATGGTGATAATAAGCGTATCTTCTTCTGAAAATCTGCCTTCAACTCTTCTGGCGCAGACTCAATCATTTCAGCCTGACTTCCGCCATGATTACGAATCAGACCAAGCCAGTAATCTAACCTTACAGCTAAACGTTCAGATAACGCACTGTCTTTCCAAAATGCATCCTCAGCCAGCTGCCACCCTAACTCTTGAGACAACCAGCTCTTCCAACCTGATGCCTGGCTTTTTTTCTCTGCACATTCAGACTGCCATTGCTTAATCAGGAATGTTTGTCGGCTTTTAGTATCCGTTTCCAGTTTGCTGATAATCGGAACTTTTTTGCTACATTGATTAATTATTGATAATGCCAACGCATGAAATGTTTTAGCCTGAACATCCGTTCGCCCCAAACGTTGCTGGATGCGGTTATTCATCTCATCAGCAGCATTACGCCCAAATGCCAATAACAACACTTCCTCGGCGGTTGCTTCTTTGCGATATAACAACCATCCAGCTCTGGCAACCAAAACAGATGTTTTACCACTGCCTGCTCCAGCCAAAACCAAAACATTTTTTTCACCGCTAATAACCGCTCTGCATTGTGCTTCATTCAGCGGTTGAGTTTCTATATGGTCAAAAAATTGACGATGCTGTTTTAGCATGGTTTGAACCCAATGCCGATTGCTGTTATTAAGCAGTTGATTGCCCATCGTTAACCATTTTGAACAAAAGGCATAACAAGCCTGGCAGTTAGCAAACTCGATTAAACGCTCAACGGGTAACGGAACAGAACTTACGGCTATTGTGACTTCATCCTGAATCTCTGATAAATCATCATGTGTGAGCCAACGTTCTTGTCGTAAACGAGCATTAATTTTTTCTGCCTGCTGTGTCAATATATCAGCAGCAATCAGACTCATTTCCTCTCCCCACTTCTGCCAGACACTCATCAAGTGTTGATAGAATCGTTGGGTATCTTGCCACTCAGTGCCATGAAGACGTACCACTTTTTGCCCGGGCAATTCAAACTCCAATTCCCCCCAGACAATGCCTCTTTTACAACGAACCGCAACTAATTGATTAAAAGGGATGGTATAGGCGTGTTTAGGACCACTGACTTCAACGCCAGCATTCAACATTTTTACCCGATTATAGGGATGTTGGGCCAAATGTTGCCCAACTGAAGTTGATTTCAATTCCATAGTATTAACAGCGCCTGTTTTATACAGTAAAAATTCTAATCACAGTTTACCCTTTATTGCACCGAGCTCTCCAGCCAGAAACTGCGAAATATGCTGAAATTATCAACCAGAAATATGATTGGTAACTCTTTTCCATTGAGTAAATTTGAATTAACCGTAACAATACCCTTGTTATATCTATTCTCTTATCATTGTGCGGAGTTATCTAATGCGTAGTATATTAAATATACTCAATTTTATTCTTGGTGGTGTGATCACTACATTAGGATGGTTACTGGCAACAATCGTAACCATTGTGCTTATATTTACTCTGCCTTTAACGCGTTCCTGTTGGGAAATAACTAAACTTTCACTGTTTCCATTTGGTAATGAAGCTGTACATGTTGACGATCTCAATCCTGATGAAAAAAACGCCTTAATGAATGCGGGAGGAACCGCGCTTAATATTTTTTGGTTTATCTTTTTTGGTTGGTGGTTATGTTTAGCCCATATCTGCGCCGGAATAGCTCAGTGTATTACTATCATTGGTATTCCTGTGGGGATTGCTAACTTCAAAATAGCCGTTATCGCACTATGGCCTGTTGGACGTCGTGTTGTTTCAGTTGAGGTGGCACAAGAAGCTCGTATATCTAAAGCCAAGCGTCAGCTTCAACAACGTTAAGTCTTCATCTTTTATGAGTAACAGGATACGGATGTGATTTCATTGATATTAGGGCTTCGTCGTTACTTTTATAACAGTAATCTGCTCTACAGCATCCGTATCTTTATCGCACTGACGGGCGTAGTTTTTGTTCCCTGGTGGATTAATCAAAGTTTACTCACGCTTCCCTTAACGCTTGGTGTTGTTGCAGCAGCATTAACCGATCTGGACGATCGTCTGACCGGACGGCTGCGCAATTTGTTGATTACGCTTATCTGCTTTTTTCTGGCTTCCGTTTCTATTGAACTACTGTTCCCCTATCCCTGGCTATTTGTTGTTGGTTTACTTTTCTCAACGGCCGGATTTATCCTGCTAGGATCCCTTGGGCAACGTTATGCCACGATCGCTTTTGGTGCTTTGCTTATCGCTATCTATACCATGTTGGGAGAATCGCTGTATGAATCATGGTATACGCAACCGGTATTACTGCTTGCAGGGGCCATTTGGTACAATATTATTACTCTGTTTGGGCATCTGATCCTACCTATTCGCCCGTTACAAGATAATCTGGCTCGCTGCTTTGATAATCTGGCTGGCTATCTTGATAGCAAATCAATGCTGTTTGATCCAGACGAAGAACATCAATTTACCGATCAATTGATTCACGCCACCATGGCTAATGGTGTATTGGTTAGTACTCTAAATCAGACCAAGGTTTCGTTGCTAACTCGTCTTAAAGGTGACAGAGGTCAGCGCAGTACGCGTAGAATGTTGCATTACTATTTTGTTGCTCAGGATATTCACGAACAGGCCAGTTCTTCTCATGCACAGTATCAACAATTAAGCGAGGCGCTGCGCTATACCGATATTCTGTTCCGTTTCCAACGGCTTTTAACCTTACAGTCAAAAGCATGCCGCAGCATTGCTTACTCTATTCGATATCAGCAAAAGTATATTTATGATGTTTATCAGACTCAGGCGATAAAACATCTGGAAAAGAGTTTATCTAATCTGGAATCCAGCCATAGCCTGCCAATTGCTATGACACAATCATTACAGCATTTGCTAAATAATTTGAAAGCCATTGATTCCCAGCTCAATAACATCGAATCAGAGCAAACAACCAATACTGAATCCGTACAAGACAGCACACTGGCTGACGATAAATTAACGGGCTTAAAAGATATCTGGTCAAGAATCTCTCAAAACCTAACACCACAATCCGCCTTGTTTCGCCATGCGGTTAGAATGTCAATGGTCCTGTGTATTGGATATGCCATTATTCAACTGGCCGATCTGCAAAATGGTTACTGGATTATGCTAACCAGTCTGTTTGTTTGCCAGCCAAACTATAATGCAACCCGCACCCGACTGACATTAAGAGTGGTGGGTACTATTGCTGGTATTTTATTAGGTCTGCCAATCCTCTATTTTGTACCTTCCCAGGAAGGTCAACTAATTCTGATTGTTATCAGCGGCGTTCTGTTTTTTGCTTTCCGTAATGTTCGTTATGCTTATGCGACCATGTTTATCACACTGTTAGTACTCTGCTGTTTTAACCTGTTGGGCGAAGGTTTTCAGGTTGCACTTCCCCGAATCATCGATACGTTGATAGGTTGCGGAATTGCCTGGGCTGCGGTCAGTTTTATTTGGCCTGACTGGAAATTTCGGCACCTGTCCGTAGTACTGAAAAAAGCAATTGATGCAAACTGTCGTTACCTTGATGCCATACTGGAGCAATATCATCAGGGAAAAAACAACAGCGTTGATTACCGGATAGTTCGGCGTAATGCCCACAACTGCGATGCTGAACTTGCCTCTGTAATTTCAAGTATGGCTGCAGAACCTAATAAAGATGCTAATCAGTTGGATAATGGCTTCCGATTACTCTGTCTGAATCACTCTTTACTGGGTTATATCTCAGCATTAGGTGCCCATCGGGAACGATTAACTGATAGCCCAGAAACTCTATCTCTTCTTGATGATGCCATGTGTTATATTGATGATGCATTGCAAATAAATGCTGAACAAAATGAAAAAATGGTTTCGACGCTCAATTCTGTTAATCAAAAGATCAAAATACTTAGCAGTCAGTCTGAAAACAAAAACCAATTAGTTACACAACAACTAGCGCTAATAATTGGGCTACTACCTGAGTTTGTCTCTCTGTCAGATACTATCTATTCTGAGATAAAGGAATCTCCGACATCCTCCAAATAAGAGCGCTATCTATTGAATTATTTTAATTTTTCAGAATTAACAAAACCTACTTTTTTGTCTTATCGTAAAGTTTGAGCTGTTCAGTTAAATCATCACGAAGTGCCGTAGGTAAAGTAACAACATGACACCCTTCTATTGCACCGGCTAATGAAAAAAGCAGATCGGATTTAATGCCCTTCTTCATTTCTCGAATCTTAATGAAAGATTGAAATGCCCCCAGACTAAATAACTCTTCACAGGATTTAATTCCCGCTTGCCTTAACATTCGTTCTATTGCCAGATTGAGATTAGGTAAATCCTTTATTCTTACATACTCTTGAGTATCTTTTTCTCTCATTTCAGATGAAGCCGCAGATAAAGCTTCTGCAGCAAAACGCCGTAACGCATCTTTGTTCCGCCATAAAGATTCATTCACATGGTAATACTTTAGCAACACAGGGATCCCCCTCTTGCTATAAACAAATTGATTCATACCATAAGTGACAAAGACTGCTTCCAATTTTTTATTTGCTCTTAAATAGAACTTGTCTTCAGATACTAACCCAAACATTACCTTGCCTTTACATATTCCATAGCCTCCAAACATTGAACGAGATGTGAGTTCCCCTAATTCACTAAAATGTTCAATAACGCTCCTGACCAACTGTTTAGTATCTTCTCTGTCCATATAACCTCTCATGTTGTATTTGATAAATAGCTTTAATGTAGTTTGATACGTAACGACACAAAGTAACGTATTGAAACTATTTTCAACATAATCAATTTTCAAAAAATATCTAGAAGTAATAGTTAGTTAATAGCTAAATAATGCAAAATTTGCGAAGCATCATGAAAATACTTGATTTCGTCCAATAGCTCGATTACTGTATAAAAACACAGTATGAATATAGGTGACTAAATTATGCACTCAATACAACAAACACATCATAACGCTTCATATACACTAACTAATGCAATAGGTAGTACTCAGAAGCCTGCTTGTACCTCCAGTCAAGTGAGTGAAATTATTTACGATCCACAAAATCCATTTACACTTCACCTGTTATTACCTTTTCTGCAACAATTAGGGCATCAACCCCGCTGGCAACTTTGGCTTTCGCCTGAACGTCGCTTAAATCGTTACTGGATAAATAGTCTGGGATTGCCGGAAAATAAAACCATCGGATTAAATTCAGTTTCAACTGAAAGTACCGTTGAGATGATGGGAAAAGCACTACGTAGCGGTAACTTCAGCTCAGTTATTGCCTGGCTACCTGCGATTAGTCCGGAAATTAAAGAAAAATTGAATCAAGCAGCAAAAGAAGGTGATTGCTATGGGTTCATTTTGCAATCTCTTCCAATGTTACAGAGTTCCCTGATGCATAATGAGATGTTTGGGAAATCTCATTGGCACTAACTGATCCTGCACCTTTTATAATCAGCCAATACGGCATATCTGATTATCAAATGCATGGTCATACATAGAAATAGTTATATCTTTAAATTTAGCCTAATGCGTTGCGAAAGATAAGGTAATGCTTAAACATTAAGGCCTATTTTAAGTAAGTATTTATATTTACCAATTATCCAGCGCCCATTTTGTAAGCAGGACATTATTAAACCAAAAATAGACATTAAATATTAAATTCAGAGGGGAATTGGCAGACATTTTTCCACTGATGATTATTGCTTAATGTTATTACTTCCTGTGATAAAAGCGCTTTTTATTGCCCTCAGAAACAACTCTTCCCTCTGTATCAATCAATTGGATTATTAGTTCACATAACATCTTTACTTAAGCTAACATAACATTACAAAGCATCTGTGGTGTAATTTTATGTTACATAATAACAATCTTTTAATAGCACAGAATGCTTAACACTTTCCTTTCTTCTCTCATAATCATTAATTTATCGCTATTATTTATTCAACTTGATTATTATACTGCCGCTCAGGTTAGCTTTTAATTAAGAGTTACTGACGTAACACAGGCGTTAATAATTAAACTAATCAGGATATTTTTATCTGCTTTTAGTACTCAACACTTGTAACTTTTCTTACACGTTGTAAACTTTACCTTGATTAGGTTGCTTTATGGTTCCGGATTCTCGATGTCAGTCATGGATTGATGAGGGTACTTTAACTTCGAACTTTAAAACTAGAACCACATAGCATTAACTTATATCACTACTATTTTAGATGATAACGAGGCGCAAAATGAAAAAGACAGCAATTGCACTAGCAATGGCACTGACCGGTTTCGCTACTGCAGCGCAAGCCGCACCATTAGACAACACTTGGTACACTGGTGCTAAAGTGGGCTGGTCTTCTTACCATGACACTGGTTTCTACAAAAACACCGGTCTTGATTCACTGAACAACCAAAATACTCACCCTAACCAATTAGGTGCTGGTGCTTATTTCGGTTATCAAGCAAACCAATACTTAGGTTTTGAATTAGGTTATGACTGGTTAGGTCGTATGACTTACCGTGGTGATAACAGTGCTGCTTATAAAGCTCAAGGCATCCAATTAGCAGCTAAACTGAGCTATCCAGTAATGAACGATCTGGATATCTACACCCGTTTAGGTGCTATGGGCTGGCGTGGAGACACCAAAGTTCATCCAGCAACTGGTGGTGAATACAAAGCTCATGATACCGGTATTTCTCCACTGGCAGCAGTTGGTGTTGAATATGCTATCACTCCAAGCATCGCTACTCGTTTAGATTACCAGTGGGTTAACAACATCGGTAACGGCGATTCTGACAGCGTTGGTACTCGTCCAGACAACGGCATGCTGAGCTTAGGCGTAGCTTACCGTTTTGGCCAAGCTAAACCAGCTCCAGCTGTAGTTGCTGTACCAGTTGTTGAAACCAAGCGTTTCACTCTGAAATCTGACGTTCTGTTCGCTTTCAACAAAGCAAACCTGAAGCCAGAAGGTAAGCAAGCTCTGGATCAATTATACGGCGAATTAAGCTCAATCAACCCAACTAACGGATCTTTAGTTGTTCTGGGTTACACCGACCGTATCGGTTCAGAGAAATACAACCAAAAACTGTCTGAGCAACGTGCTAACAGCGTTGTTAGCTACTTAGTATCTAAAGGCATCCCTGCTGATAAGATTTCTGCTCGTGGTTTAGGCAAATCTAACCCAGTTACCGGTTCTACCTGTGATGGTATGAAACGTGGTGCTGCTCTGATCGACTGCCTGGCTCCAGACCGTCGTGTAGAGATCGAAGTTAAAGGCGCTAAAGACGTTGTAACTGAAGTTAAAGAAGCTGTTAGAAAGTAATAGCCTTCTGATATAGCTTGATACAAAAAAACCCCGCTTTGCGGGGTTTTTTATTACTTTCTAATACGAAAATATCACGCCAAAACTTGTCTGTTTTTCAGCTGATACTACTTATCCTGAGTTAAGATAGCTTTCAAATCCTGTTTCAATAACGACATCTGATTAGCATATTGCTCTTTTCTTTCAGCATCTTCGATAAGCTGAACAATAGTTTCAGACAGCGTTGCTCCACGACGTTGAGACAAAGCAGAAAGACGCTGCCACACCAGAAACTCAAGGTCAATAGACTTTTTACGCGTATGCTGCTGCTCTGCATTAAAATGGCGCTTACGTCTGGCCCGGATAGTTTGTTTTAGCCGGTTTAATAAATCAGGATTTATATGTGCCCCGATCCATTCCTGAACCCGATGCGGCTCATTTTCTAACTGTAGCAGCTCATCCACTTTTTCCTGAGCCGCACTATATTCAATATAGCGAGTTATCTCTTCACCTTCCCGGTACTTTTTAACCAGATACTTCCACTTCCACCCACTTTCAAGATTATCTAATTGTTGATATTTCATAAAGCACCTATTGAGTGACCGTGTAACATTTGTAGCATAGCAGCTTTTTAGGCCATCTCAAGAGTTTGTCCCTACTGTTTTGCTGCCATTGTCTATAATATTGACCAGACAATTGGTTAACTGAATCATGGGAGTATGAACTCCGTGTGTTTCTTGTATAATCTCGTTTTCCTTTTTGAATAAAACAGCGAATACTTTGACTATCAATCAACTTGAATGGCAACAGTTATTGCCAAATACCGCTGCCTGTACAGGCCTGTTCGAACGAGAATATCGTCGCGAACCATTAAACATTGCAATCACGCAGCCTCGTTTGCAGAAATCTTTGCATACCTTCTGTCATCAGCATGTGACGGCTTCGCCGTTTATGTTGATAAAAGCTGTTGATAGCCGTGCCTACCTTTCACTGATCCATGATACGGTAAAAAATATTCAGCCCGTACGTTCTGAAGTTTTTGGCAGCAGATATGAAATCAACAACGCAGTTATCAGCCGTGTTGATGCTCAAAGTAAAAGCGACAATTTTGCAGCTACTGATGACTGTCTGTATGAAGAATGGCTGGAAACAGAACAACTGTTTGGCTGCCTGCGTAAACACAACGATAGCTATACGTTGGAACCAGGTCTGATTCATAAAGCAAACGGTGGAGTTCTGATTCTTTCTGTTCGTACCTTATTAACTCAGCCACATTTATGGTTTCGCCTGAAGCAAGCAGTAATCAGCAAGCGTTTTCAGTGGTTTTCTGTCGATGACAGCCGCCCTTTACCATTATCCATTCCTTCAATGCCATTGGAGCTAAAAGTTATTTTAGTTGGCGACCGTTACGGATTAGGTGAACTTCAGGAACTGGAGCCGGAACTGATTGAGCAGGTTGTTTATACTGAATTCGAGACCGATCTGGTTGTCAATCAGGATGAAGATATTGTGACCTGGTGTGAATATCTTAATTCTGTTGCCTTTCACTATCAGTTACCTTCAATTGATGCCAGTGCTTATCCTTCGCTAATAAATATCGCAGTCAGAAAAAGTGGCGATCAGGAAAAGTTGCCTCTCTGCCCTCAATTACTGAGCCATATATTAAGCGATGCGACACCTTTTGCTATGCCAGCTATTACTGCTCAGTCGCTGGAACAAGCAGAGCAGGAAAAGCTGTGGCGTGAGAGCTACCTATCAGAAATGGTATTGGATGACATAGATCTTGGTCAGGTACGTATCGAAACCGAAGGTTTTGTGATTGGTCAAATCAATGGCTTATCCGTTTTAGAATATCCGGGACATCCTCGTGCGATGGGCGAACCTTCACGCATTAGCTGTGTGGTTCATCTGGGTGATGGGGAAATCACCGATGTAGAGAGAAAGTCCGAACTGGGCGGCAATCTGCATGCTAAAGGCATTATGATTATGCAGGCTTTTATTGCCGCAGAGCTGGCCTCAGACCAACAGTTCCCATTCTCTGGCTCTATCGTGTTTGAACAATCTTACGGTGAAGTCGATGGTGACAGTGCTTCACTGGCTGGTCTGTGTGCATTAATGAGCGCATTATCACAACAGCCAATTAATCAGCAAATTGCCGTAACCGGTTCAGTCGATCAGTTTGGTAATGTTCAAACCATTGGTGGAATTAACGAAAAGATCGAAGGATTCTTTGATGTTTGTAATAGCCGTGAATTAACCGGCTCTCAGGGCGTTATTTTACCGTTGACTAATATACGTCACTTATGTTTAAAAAATGAGGTTGTCGAAGCGGTGAAGGCGGGTCGTTTCCATTTATGGGCCATCGACCATGCGCAAGATGCCTTACCATTACTGACTGGATTACCTTACGTTGATGAAAACAAACCAAGCATCATTGGTTCCATTCAGGAACGCATTACTCAAGTAGCAGGAAATGATCGCAATCGCCTGCCATGGGCGCTTCGTTGGCTTAATTGGTTCAATCGCGGCTGATCGGACTTGTTCAGCTTACAACTGTAAGCTAATCTAGTGCGATATTACCAATGGGTACACTGCCCTTTTACATATTCAAAAAATAAGGTTAGTACAATTATGTTTGAAAAACGCGAATCCTATACAAAAGAAGACCTGCTTGCTTCAGGTCGTGGCGAATTGTTTGGCGCAGGCGGACCTCCATTACCGGCACCAAATATGTTAATGATGGATCGCATTGTAAAAATGACCGAAACCGGCGGGCAGTATGACAAAGGTTATGTAGAAGCAGAATTAGATATCAATCCTGACCTGTGGTTCTTTGGTTGTCACTTTATTGGCGATCCTGTTATGCCTGGTTGTTTAGGTCTGGATGCAATGTGGCAACTAGTCGGCTTCTATTTAGGCTGGTTAGGTGGTGAAGGCAAAGGCCGTGCGCTTGGTGTTGGTGAGGTCAAGCTTACCGGTCAGGTATTACCAACCGCTAAAAAAGTCACCTACCGTTTGCATTTAAAGCGTATTGTTAATCGCCGTCTAATTATGGGATTAGCCGATGGTGAAGTATTAGTTGATGGCCGTGTAATCTACACAGCGACCGACCTGAAAGTAGGTCTGTTCAAAGATACCAGTGCATTTTAACCATCAGCACTTATTGATTTAAGGTGGTTTTCACCATCCTGATAAAGGTGTATTTCATCGCAATGGAATACGCCTTTATTGTTTTAGACATTTGTAGATTGTGATTTAAACGTTACTTAATCGAAATGAATCAACACGATTATGATAAAAGATCGAGTAATTAATCATTTCACAATGGTGGCAGCAAATAGAGCTCTCCCAGACTTCCCCTTTATAAGGCGCTTTTGATAATAGTTTTTGCTTACAATATGGGCAGTGATAGACCAAAGAATGTTCATTTTCATTAATTGGGTCCACACTCAATGAGTTGTTGCCTCGCATTATTTATCCTTATTTATATTCTGTTTTTCCTTAGGCAACACTTAAGACGACACAATCTCAAAAAACTTAAATTTCAAATATTCGATTTATCGCTAAAAAACACATAAATCGGCAATGCGCGTTGGTACCAAGGTTAGCTAAACTATTAACTACAGAACAATTCCTCTCAGGTATCTGTAGACTTGCCCCCACACTAATCGCCATAATGGTCCCATTATTCAGTTGTCACGGAGTCATGATGAATCAGGAAAAACTCTATATTGAGAAAGAACTGAGCTGGTTATCGTTTAATGAACGGGTATTACAGGAAGCTGCTGATAAAAGTAACCCATTGATTGAGCGGATCCGTTTTTTAGGCATCTACTCCAGTAACCTCGATGAGTTTTATAAGGTTCGTTTTGCCGATGTAAAACGGCGTATTTTGATTAAGGAAGAACAAGGCTCAGCGTCCAGTTCCAGGCAGGTGTTAAAAAAGATTCAGGCTAAAGTATTAAAAACCGATCTGGAATTTGACAACCTGTACAACGAACTCCTGTTGGAAATGGCTCGTAATCAGGTGTTTTTAATCAATGAGCGTCAACTATCTGAAAATCAGCAAATCTGGTTACGCCATTACTTCAAGAATCATCTTAGACAACACATTACCCCTATTCTGCTCAATAACGACATTAGCCTGCTTGAGTTTTTAAAAGACGACTACACCTATCTGGCCGTTGAAATCGTGATTAATGCAGATAAAAAGGAGTATGCCCTGTTAGAAATTCCATCTAATAAGGTATCTCGTTTTATTACGTTGCCACCTGAGCCGCCTCGTCGGCGCAAACCAATGATCTTACTGGATAACATTATCCGTTTTTGTCTTGATGATATTTTTAAGGGTTTTTTCGATTATCAGTCTCTTGATGCCTACTCGATGAAAATGACTCGGGATGCCGAATATGACCTGGTAAATGAAATGGAATCCAGCTGGCTTGAACTGATGTCTTCCAGCCTGAAACAGCGCCTTACAGCAGAACCAGTTCGATTTGTTTATCAACGTGATATGCCAAATGATATGGTGGAAATTCTGCGCAAAAAGCTGGGAATATCATCTTATGACTCGGTGATCCCCGGTGGCCGCTATCATAACTTCAAAGACTTTATCAGTTTTCCAAATGTAGGTAAGGCCAATCTGGTTAATAAACCATTACCCCGTTTAAGGCATATTTGGTTCAACAACTTCCGTAATGGTTTTGATGCTATTAAAGAGCGCGATGTACTGCTTTACTATCCTTACCACACTTTCGAACACGTTCTTGAGCTGGTGCGTCAGGCATCATTTGACCCTAACGTATTAGCCATCAAAATTAATATTTATCGGGTCGCCAAAGACTCTCGCATAATCGAGTCAATGATTAATGCCGCCCATAATGGTAAAAAAGTGACTGTGGTTGTAGAACTGCAGGCGCGTTTTGATGAAGAAGCTAATATTCACTGGGCTAAACGCTTAACTGAAGCGGGTGTACACGTTATTTTCTCAGCCCCAGGCCTGAAAATTCATGCCAAACTTTTCCTTATTTCCCGTATAGAAGACGGTCAGATTGTTCGCTATGCCCATATTGGCACCGGTAATTTTAATGAGAAAACCGCCCGCCTTTATACTGACTTCTCTCTGCTCACTGCAGATTCACGTATTACTAATGAAGTCCGCCGGGTATTTAACTTTATTGAAAACCCTTATCGCCCCGTGAGTTTTGAGCATTTACTGGTTTCACCACAAAACTCTCGCTTAATGCTAAATAAGCTGATCGACAGAGAAATCTCTTTTGCTCAGGCCGGATTGGATGCTGGCATCACCTTAAAAATTAACAATCTGGTAGATAAAGAACTGATTGACAGACTTTATGCGGCTTCTGGTGCCGGTGTGAAGATTCGTCTTATCGTACGAGGAATGTGCTCACTGGTGCCAAATCTTCCCGGTATTAGCGAGAATATTCAGGTTACCAGTATTGTTGATCGATTCCTTGAACATGCTCGCGTTTATATATTTGAGAATCAGGGGGATAACCAGGTATTTATCTCCTCAGCTGACTGGATGACCCGTAATATTGATTACCGCATTGAAGTTGGCGTTGCCATTCTTGATCCGGTTCTTAAACAACGGGTTCTGGACATTATTGATATTCAACTATCCGATACGGTAAAAGCCCGCATTATTGATAAAGAATTAAGTAATCAATATGTTCCTCGTGGAAACCGCAGAAAAGTTCGTTCACAAATTGCCATTTATGACTATCTGAAAGCATTAGAACAGCCGACCAACGTAGAGTCGACAGATATAGCAGAGAAATAATAATGCACTTAAACGATTCAATAACAACAAAACCACAAGAAATCGCAGCTATTGATTTAGGGTCCAACAGCTTTCATATGGTTATCGCCCGTGTTGTTAATGGGGCATTGCAAATTTTAGGTCGATTAAAACAGCGAGTTCATCTGGCTGATGGTTTGGATAAAGATAACTATCTCAGTGAAGAAGCGATGTTACGTGGGCTCAATTGCCTGAGCCTGTTTGCGGAACGCCTTCAGGGTTTTTCTCCAGACAGTGTACGCATCGTTGGTACCCATACTTTACGATTGGCGGTCAACGGTCAGGATTTTCTGCAGCGCGCCAGTGAGATATTACCCTACCCAATCGAAATTATTTCCGGACAGGAAGAAGCTCGTCTTATTTATATGGGTGTAGCCCATACTCAACCGGAAAAAGGCCGTAAGCTAGTTATTGATATTGGTGGCGGCTCTACTGAGTTAGTAATTGGTGAAGACTTTTCTCCGCTGATTGCTGAAAGCCGACGTATGGGCTGTGTTAGCTTCGCTAAACAGTTTTTTCCCAATAATGAGATAACCAAACAGAATTTTCAGCGCGCACAGTTGGCCGCGGAACAAAAGCTGGAAAATCTGGCCTGGCAATACCGTATTCAGGGCTGGCAATACGCCTTAGGTGCATCAGGAACAATTAAAGCAGTACACAATGTACTTATTGAAGAGATGGGTGAAAGAGACGGCATCATTACGCCTGAACGTCTGACCCAAGTGGTTAATGCCACCCTTAAATTCAGATCCTTTGAAGCTATCGATTTAGATGGCCTGTCTCCTGACCGCCAAAGCGTTTTTGTTCCCGGACTGGCTATTTTATGTGGCGTATTTAATGCGCTGGCAATTAAGGAACTCAGGTTATCAGATGGTGCTCTACGCGAAGGAGTGCTGTATGAAATGGAAAGTCGTTTCCGCCATCAGGATATTCGTAGTAGAACAGCCATCAGTTTAGCTGAACATTATAATATCGATCGGGAACAGGCTAATCGGGTATTAACCACTACCCAATCTTTTTATGCTCAATGGCTTGCTCAAAATGCCTCACAGGCCAATCCACAGTTAGAAGCACTCCTTGGCTGGGCTGCAATGCTACATGAAGTGGGATTAAGCATTAACCACAGTAATATGCAGCGCCACTCCGCCTATATTCTCCAAAACACTAACCTGCCAGGTTTTAACCAGGAACACCAGCTTCTGTTGGCCTCTCTGGTTCGCTTTCATCGTAAAGGAATAAAGTTGGATGAACTTCCCAGCTTTAATTTAGTTAAAAAGCGCCAGTTTATTCCGTTGATTCAAATTCTCCGTCTGGCTATCCTGCTAAATAATCAGCGTCAGGCAACCACAGAGCCTGAATATTGCCGACTTTATAGCGATGATTACCATATAACTCTGATTTTCCCACCTCAGTATTTAGATATAAATAGTCTGGTACTTGCCGATCTGGAGCGAGAGCAGGAATATTGGGAAGATGTGGCCGGTTGGAAGTTATTACTAAAAAATGATGATGAACAAGTGGCATAACAAAGATTAAATAGAAAAAACGCCGGTATATAACCGGCGTTTTAATTTAATAAGGTTCAATAAATTAGAACTTGTAACCAACACCAAACATAAATGCCCATGGGTCAAGGCGGGTACTGACGCTATGACGAGTACGGTTACCTGCGGCATCCGTTGAGGTGAAGTTTACATCAGTATCAATGTTCATCCACCATACAGAAGTATTCACTACCCAGTTTTTATCAACGTTGTAGTCAACACCTGCTTGCAACGCCACACCCCAGGAATCATCAACGCTTAAGTTACTTAAGCCTGCACCTTTACCGGTGTTGTTGAAGTCTTCACTGAAGAATGTGGTGTAGTTGATACCTGCACCCAAATAAGGACGCCATGTGCTCTCTTTAGTACCGAAATAATACTGAGCCATCAACGATGGTGGTAAGTGTTTAACGGTTGCAATTGTGCCTGTCGCTTTTAAGCCAACATCATGATTGAACGGTGTAGCACCTAATAATTCAATACCGATATTATCAGTAATCATGTAACCGAAAGTTAATCCGAGCTGCGTGTCATTATTTACGTTGAATGAGCCCAGACCTAATACGTTATCAGAACCTTCATTCGGTCTTACTGTAATTGAACCAGCACGGAATAAAAAATCACCGGCCTGATGAGCAAAAGCAAATGAAGGCGCTAATGTTGCAGCAATTAAACAAACCAGAGGGAGTTTTTTCATTATCCATGTTCCTTTTAGGGTTAATGTGTGTGAAATATACCTCCTTGGTAGTAAAATTGATCCAATGCAGATCACAGTTCCTGACAAAAATTGACAAAAGAGTGAACTTAACAAGTTAATTGTTTTCTATCAGGTTTCTATATTTGATTGAGATCAATATTCAATGATATACAACTCATTTAACAACGCTTATATATTCATCAAAATAAAAATCTGAAGACTTTACCTTTCCTGATATCACAATTTGGCGACACCTCTACCTCGGAGATAAAATCTGTAAGCGACCAACAGGATGGCATCTTAATTTTTTGCCGATAAAAATCGGCATAGATAATAAAGTTCAAGAGTATGGGCTAACAGGTTACAATCGCTATAACAGTGCATATTATCTTTAGACAGGAGACTCCATGCCCATCACGGCCAATTCCCTCTTCCGTGACAGCGTAAATTTTATACGTAACCAATTATCCAGCTTTATTATGCTGGCATTACTGGCGTCATTTATCTCTTATGTTTTGCTTCAAACCATGATGCCGGATACTACCGTACTTCATCAGATGATCACGGGGTCTGTTGGGTCGTCCGCTATGACGCGTGGAGAAGTTGAACAGGCTATTAAGGGAATGCCCTATGAGCAGCAATTAGCCATTGTTGAAGCTGCTGTTCCACTGTTTGGTGCCGTTGCTCTGAGCTTTTTGCTCAGTCAAACCATCCTTATTGCAGGCGTAATCAATCTGGTTATTCAGGTCTCACAAGGGCAGCCATCCAGTGCTTTACGAGCCATTGGTTCCTCCGTAACATCATTACCGATGCTCGTGGTTTTACTCGTTATCTCGTCAATAATGATTACTTTTGGGTTATCTCTATATCTGTTACCCGGCCTGTTTTTTGCTTTTGTGTTGGTGTTATCCCCGATTATCATGTTGGAATCCCGCAAGGGTTTGATTTATGCCATCAGCACCAGTTGGGGAATGGCATTTTCCAATCTGAGAATTGTCCTTCCTATTTTGTTATTCACACTGTCGACTAAATTTATCTTACTGGTGATTTCCATTAATTTATCCGCGGTATCACCAATGGTAGTCGCACTATTACTGAGTGCAGTGAGTAATCTGGTAACTGCATTCCTGTTTGTCTACCTGTTCCGTTTGTATATGCAGGTTAAACCCGCATAGCATCCAATAAAAAAGCCGGTAATAAACACCGGCTTTTTACACATATGAACGTTAATCTTTATGATGACTCTTCTGAAGTATGCGCAGTTTCTTTACTCTGAATGAATTTAAGCGCCAGATAGAGATCGGGAACCAGCATGATCTCCTCTTCCTTCATGGCTGGTCGGTTATCCTTAAACCAACGAGTAAGTTCTGTTCTGCGCCCTGCCAATACCAGTTTAATCTGGCGTAACTTAAGGTCTCTCTTCAGTTCATCAATAGATGCCAGCACACTGATATCCGCATAAGTAAAGCTGGCCACCGCATCAATCACCACCCAACGAGGCTGAAATGGCGTACTGTCCACCAGATTTAAGATACGGCGTTTAAAATAGGCGACGTTAAAATAGGTCAACGGGGAGTTAAACCGGTACATCATGACCCCGGGAACCGCTTTAACCGTTGTGGTATTACCCAATGAGTGGATCATTCCATCTTCGTTAACACCAAGTAGTTGCTCTGTTGGCCGGAATACCGTGCGTAAAAACTGCAATAACCCCAACAGTACGGCTAATCCGATGCCTTGAATAACACCTATCAATAGCACACAAACAAACGTAAATATCGCCAGACTAAATGCCTGTCGATTACGTCGTCTGAGGTTCCAGATACCGCGTAAATCCATTAGCGACCAGGCAGCATAAACAAGCACCACACCAAGGGCTGAAACCGGAATAAACTGTAATGGCTTAGTCAGAAGTAAAACTACCAGCGCAATAACTAACGCTGCAATAATAGATACCAGTTGGCTCTTTCCACCATTTGCATCATTAACAGCGGTACGGGAGTCAGCTCCGCTGATGGCAAAACCCTGAGAAACAGCCGACATAATGTTCGCTATTCCTAACGCTCTGAATTCTGCATCAGCATCAATATCGTAGCCATTTTTAGCCGCAAAACTGCGTGCTGTTAGCATCAAACTAACAAAGCTAATTAGCGCCAGGTTAAGTGCCGGAATAACCAGTTCCCGCATCAATCCTGGTTGAAAATGATTCCAGTTAACTATCGGTAGACCAGAATCAAATCCGGCCCCTCCAATAGTTTCTACACCATATTGTTGAATATCCATTCCCCACACCAATGCGGTTGCCACAACGATAGCGATCAAAGGCGCTGGCCACTGGCTGCGAAACTTTTTAATTCCGATTAACAGCAACAACGTTAATGCTGAAATACCTAAAGTTGGTAAATGGCTATCCATTATCTGGAATGGGATGGCAATAATTTTTTCTATCAGTTGATTAGCATTGATGTGAATACCGAGGATTTTAGCAACCTGCCCCACCATAATGGTGACAGCGACACCATTTAATAACCCGGTCAGGATTGGTTGCGAAAGTAAATCTGCCAGCGCTCCCAGCCTGAATTTACTGGCCAGAATGCACCATCCCCCCATAATCAGGGTCATAATGATGGTTAATTGCCACTGCATCTCGCTGTTACCCGCTGCTAATGGGGTAACTACTGCTGCAATAACCGCACAGGTTGTCGCGTCCGGTCCAACGATTAACTGACGAGAAGAACCAAAGAAGGCATAAGCAATCATGGGTAAAATACAAGAGTAGAGACCAACAATAGCACCCACATTTGCCAGTTCTGCATAGGCAATAGCTACCGGCAGTGCAACCGCTGCTACCGATAGCCCGGCACGAATATCCGCCGTTAGCCAGCTTTTATCGTAAGCCAATAAATTCTGTAATCCGGGCATCCATTTTAAAAATACTCTTGAAAACATATTTATCCTCTACCACCGCTTACCCTGTCAGACGTTCTGTGGAAACTGCCGCAATAATCATACAACATAATGCCTTAGCCGGCGGGGAATAACATTGTACTTTGTTACTTATTCTTCCTGTTTAATACAACTCTATATACCAATTGGTTGTTTTTGCCACTTTTACCCTGAGATTAAAAAGACTAGGATAGCTTGTCCAAAGCTTATCAATAATAACGGGAGTATAAATGGCTAAGATTAGTTTTGTAGGTTTAGGTGTAATGGGCTACCCGATGGCGCGTCACTTAATAAAGGCCGGACATGACGTTACAGTTTATAACCGTACCACCGCAAAAGCAGAACAATGGGTAAAAGAGTACGGTGGTAAACTGGCATTAACGCCTCGTGAAGCCGCTATTGACGCCGATATGATCATGAGCTGCGTTGGAAATGATGATGATGTTCGCTCTGTCTATTATGGTGAGAATGGTATTTTCGCTGGCGTCAAAAAAGGTGTAATTCTCATCGATCACACAACCGCATCTGCCGACTTAGCGCGTGAGCTATATCAGGCGGCAAAAGAACTTGGATTTGATTTTCTCGACGCCCCAGTATCTGGTGGACAAGCCGGTGCAGAAAATGCAGCACTGACCGTTATGTGCGGCGGTGATGAAGCTATTTTCAACGCTGCTGAAGACGTTCTGAAGATTTATGGTAAAGCCGTAACTTTAGTTGGTGAAAGCGGCTGTGGTCAGCTATGTAAAATGGCTAACCAGCTCTGTATTGCTGGAGTATTAGCAGGCGTATCTGAAGCCGTACGTTTTGCACAAAAAGCAGGATTAGATGTCAAAACAGTACGTGACGTAGTAAAAATGGGATCGGGTAGTTCATGGCAGTTGGAAAACCGGGCCGAGACGATGGGGGAAAACAAATTTGATTTTGGTTTTGCCATCGATTGGATCCGCAAAGATCTTGGTTTTTGCTTTGACGAAGCTGAACGTAATGGCGCTAAACTTCCCTTTGCGAAACAGATTGATGAAGCCTATGCTCAATTACAGCAACGTGGGCTGGGTCGTTGTGATACCTCTGCCCTGATCCGTTTTTTGGATGATAAATAGTTATTTGTTACTTTAGCGGTAGTGTAAACCTACCGCTAAATCCGGTATAGTCGGCAGCTCGCTGACCAATGGAAAGAACTATGAAGCAGTTTCTTGATTTTCTGCCCCTAATTGTATTTTTCACATTTTATAAACTCTACGATATTTTTATCGCTTCCGGTGCATTGATTGTCGCAACCGCTCTGGCTGTCATCTATAGCCTGATAAAATACCGTAAAGTAGAAAAAATGATGATCGTGACCTTTGTCATGGTGGTCATTTTTGGCACCTTAACCATTATTTTCCACTCACCTGACTTTATTAAATGGAAGGTGACGGCTATCTATGCCCTGTTTGCATTAGGATTAATTTTTAGTCAGTTCGTACTGAAAAAACTCTTAATCAAAAGTATGCTTGGTAAAGAGATCACCTTACCTGAACAGGTATGGTCACGGCTAAATATTGCCTGGGCATTGTTCTTCCTGGCATGTGGTCTTATTAATATTTATGTCGCATTTTGGCTATCCATGGATGTCTGGATGAACTTTAAAGTATTCGGACTGACCGGACTAACGCTAGTGTTTACGCTACTTAGCGGCATTTATATCTACCGACATATTCCTGATGAACAGAAAAATCCGACCGCCAGCGACAAGCAAGATTAGGTTTTCTGTCAGCGAATCATGATATAACCATAATTAGATTTTTATCGCTCCCATTGCGTGTGGCACCGGGAGTGATAAAAATAATATCAGCAATTGAATTGAGGCTTAACGGATAAGCCATTATCTTTCACTTATAACAAACACTATCAGAAACACATTATGAGCAAACAAGATCGTACTCCTCGTGGAGAGCTGGTTCTCCGGACTCTGGCAATGCCCGCAGATACTAACGCTAATGGTGATATCTTCGGTGGTTGGATCATGTCACAGATGGATATTGGTGGCGCAATTCTGGCTAAAGAACTTGCCCGTGGTCGTGTAGTAACGGTTGCCGTCGATGCTATTACTTTTTTAAAACCTGTCACCGTTGGTGATGTGGTTTGTTGCTACGCACACTGTATGCGTACCGGACGTAGTTCTATCACGGTAAATATGGAAGTTTGGGTTAAAAAAGTTTCTTCCGAACCAATTGGACAACGCTATTGCGTTACTGAAGCGATCTTTACCTATGTAGCGGTTAACGACCTGGGAACTTCCCGCTCTCTGCCTGATAACAAAAGAAACCTCTCTTTCGATTAATTCTATTCAGTCTGAGTTAATTCATTCCAAAATAAAGCAGGTCGCAATAGCGACCTGTTTTATTGATTAATCATGCTGATAGCGATTAGCGAATTTGCGCCCCACCGTCAATTTTGAAGATAATCGTCAGCTTTTTATCTTTAACCACAACCGGTGTATAGCGCCATTTCTTCAACGCAACTTTTACATCCCGTTCAAACATTCTTGGCGGCGTTGATGACAAAATTCGTACGTTCTCAATTCGTCCATCTTCATCAATATCAAACATAATCTCAACCTGCCCTTCTATACGGCGATCAAACGCCTGTTTAGGATAAGCGGGTTCAACTTGTCTTAATATCTTCGAACCTGTTGCTGGTGCTGCACCACTAACAGAAGATGCCGGGCCACTGGCAACCTTGCTGGTATTGGCAGTAGTAATTGGCGCTGTCGCTGGCTTCTCTACAGGTGCCTGTACGGTACGCTCTTTTACAGGCTCTCTTTTCGGTTTAGGCTCTTTCTTCGGTTGTTTTTTAGGTTTCTCTACCGGTTTTGGCTTAGGTTTTTCTACTTCAACAGGTTTAGGTTTCTCCACCGGCGGTGGTTCAGGAATAGGTTCGGGCTCAGGGATTGGTTCAGGTTTAACTTCTTCTGGCTCGGGTTCAGGTGCAGCCGTTGGTTGTTGCGCAGGGCTATTTTGCTCTGCTACTTCCGCTGGTGTAGCAAACATAGCCGGGTTAACCATCACAACATTCATGGGAGCCGAATCATCTGGTGCGGGAATTTCAATCTGATCTTTTATCGAGGCGAAGACCAACCCACCGATAAGCGATGCATGAAGACAGACTGAAAAGGTAAGCGGCCAGGAAAAACGACGCGCCAGAAAGAATTTTTTCAAAAGGAACCACTTCACTATTCTGGAATGGGGGAATTCTAAATGAAAATGGTAATGAGATTCAATATCAATTTAACATATCGGTGTTTCAGTGTAGCAATTAGTCAGCAGATAGTCTGCACATTTTCATTTATCACTCTGGTTATAATATCTATAGTTTACAGTAATAAATCATGTAATATCGTCTCTCTTATCGCCCAACAATTATGACAATAACATTGAGGAATAATACCGTGTTATATCTGATTTATGCTGAAGATGTACCTGGCTCTTTAGAACAGCGTCTTGCCGCCCGCCCTGCTCATCTGGCTCGTTTACAGTCGTTAAAAGACGAAGATCGTTTAATCGTTGCCGGTCCAAATCCTATTGCGGATAGTGAAGATCCGGGAACAACCGGTTTCTCTGGTTCTGTTATTATCGCTGAATTTGCTACTCTGGAAGAAGCTAAAGCGTGGGCAGATAAAGACCCTTATGTTGATGCAGGGGTCTATCAGAAGGTAACGGTAAAACCATTTAAGCGCGTATTTTAATATTGCTGGGGGTTCTCTCAATACAATATCAGGGAACCCCAACCAACCAGTTAACGATCGATGTTATTACCATTCATGGATATTTGCATAGAGTAAAGAGCGTTGCTGACGCCCCAATTGCTTCTCTGTTCTGATGTGGTGTATCCGGCTGTTTCTGCGAGATTGTCCTTCCAGCCAGCGATGGCGTCGGCGTTGTGCCTGCCGCAACATGCGCCAGCGTCCAACTTCAGTTCTGGATCTGTGCATAATGACAAATGTATCTTTAAACAACGATAAGGTGTGTTAATTGTAACGCAGGCAATTTTTTCTTTTGGATGAATAAATCAAAAAATAAGTAACAAAATCTATAATACACTTTAAAGAAGTGTTTTACCTTTCCGCGACTCTGCGTAAACTCAACTCTTTATTTTTGAAGCAAACAGGATAACAAATTTCCGATGACCACTTTCTATACTGTATTGAGCTGGTTACTGGTATTAGGTTACTGGTTACTGATAGCGGGTGTTACGCTCCGGGTATTGATGAAGCGACGTTCTGTCCCGTCAGCCATGGCCTGGTTGTTAGTTATCTATATTCTTCCGTTAGTCGGTATTGTGGCCTACCTCCTGTTCGGTGAACTTCACCTTGGTAAACGACGGGCAGAACGCGCTAAAGAAATGTGGCCGTCTACGGCTACCTGGTTAGGAGAATTAAAAAACTGCCAGAATATTTTTGCTACTCAGATTAGCCCGGTATCAGAACCATTGTTCCAACTCTGTGCCCATCGTCACGGTGTTCCCGCTGTCAGAGGCAATCAGCTTGAACTGTTAACCACCAGTGAAGGCACAATGAAGTCGCTGATCCGCGATATTGAATTAGCAGAACACAGTATTGAGATGGTGTTTTACATCTGGCAAAGCGGTGGTCAGGTAGATAATGTTGCCGAAGCACTCATGGCTGCGGCTCGTCGGGGAGTACATTGTCGGGTGATGCTCGACTCCGCCGGAAGTATGCATTTTTTCCGCACCCCTTACCCAGAGCTAATGAGAAATGCGGGTATTGAGCTGGTTGAAGCCCTGAAAGTTAATGTGTTACGGGTATTTCTGCGCCGTATGGATTTACGCCAACACCGTAAAATCGTCATTATTGATAATAATATTGCCTATACCGGCAGTATGAATATGGTTGATCCTCGCTTCTTTAAACAAGGATCTGGCGTTGGCCAATGGATTGACCTCATGGCGAGAATTCAGGGCCCTGCCGCAACCATGCTGGGATTAATCTATGCCTGCGACTGGGAGATAGAAACGGGTAAGCGTCAGCTTCCTCAGGCACCTGACCCTACCATGTTGCCGTTTGAAGAAGAAGATGGCCATACGGTACAAGTTATCGCCTCCGGCCCGGGTTTTCCTGAAGAGATGATTCATCAGGCTCTGCTTACTTCGGTTTATTCCGCCAGAAAGCGTTTAATTATGACAACGCCTTATCTGGTTCCCAGTGATGATTTACTGCATGCCATTTGCACTGCCGCTCTGAGAGGCGTTGACGTTAATATTATTGTTCCAAAGAAAAATGACTCCTTAATGGTGGGCTGGGCCAGTCGCTCATTCTTCTCTGAACTCCTTGAGGCCGGTGTCAAAATACACCAATTTGACGGCGGATTACTTCACACTAAAAGTGTTTTGGTTGACGACCAGCTTAGTCTGGTAGGAACCGTAAATTTGGATATTCGTAGCCTGTGGTTGAATTTTGAAGTAACAGTCACTGTCGATGACCGGGCATTTGCTGAAGATCTGGCTTGTGTACAGGAAGACTATATCGCTCGTTCAACACTGTTGAATCCGGAAGAGTGGGCAACTCGCCCTATGTGGAATCGGATAATCGAACGTTTATTTTATTTCTTCAGTCCATTACTATAGCCACAACATTTAAATATTCTCTTTGATGAGCGTCCCGATGGATATAGCAGATTTTGATTTAGATAACCGGTTGGATGAAGACGAAACGCTGGATCAGGCCTACGATATTTTTTTAGAACTGGCCTCTGACAATCTTGACCCGGCAGATGTCATTCTATTTAACCTGCAGTTTGAAGATCGCGGAGCCGCTGAGCTACACGATCCTTCGGATGAGTGGCTTGAACATGTAGACTTTGATTTAAATCCTGATTTCTTCGCCGAAGTAATAATCGGCCTGACGAATGAAGAAGATGAAGTCGATGATATTTTTGCCCGAATCCTTATCAGCCGTGAGAAAAACCATAAGTTCTGTCACATTCTCTGGAAAGAGTAGTCTGATTAATTTTGAGTATTTAGGCCTTTATAATAAAAATCCCCGCCTGATTTGCGGGGATTTTTATTATTTATCTTACTAACGTCAAATCTAAGCCAGCAATCCCGGGAAAGACACTTTTATTCCCGTAATAATGAACTCAATTCCCAACGACATCAGCAATAGCCCCATAATACGCGTTACAACGTTAATTCCTGTTTGTCCTAACAAACGAACTAACAGCGGCGCAGCACGGAACAATAGCCAACAGCAAAATGAAAAGAAAGCAATCGCAATAAAGAAACCCAGATAATCCATCCAGGTGTTATATCGGGTACTCCAGACAATTGTAGAACTGATAGCTCCCGGCCCTGCCATTAACGGAAGTGCCAATGGTACTACGCCAACATTGTCACGAATTGCGGTTTCAGTTTTTTCCTGCTTATTCTGCTTATCTTCCCCCAGCTTACCGCTGATCATCGACATTGCGATAGTCACAATAAGAATACCGCCCGCAATACGGAAAGAGTCGATTGAAATCCCAAACAGACGCAATATCGCATCACCTAAAAACAGCGAACACCACAATATAATGGCAACAGATAAGTTCGCCGTCAGATTGGTTTTATCTCTGGCAGCTGGCGACTGATAATTCGTCATACTGATAAAAACCGGAAGAATACCCACCGGATTAACTAATGCAAACATACCAACAAGGAACTTAATGTATCCTGATAAATCCAACATGGCATGGCCCATTGTGGACTCCCTATGTAATAGACCGCAGCTCGAATTGAAACGGTGCTTAATGTAATAGAGTTATCTTTTAGGGTCTAGCGTTAAAAACCGGATACAACACCCAATTTTAGAAAAAATGCAGCGATATAACCCTAATATAGCAAATTAATATTATATAAATGTAATGCCTGACCTCTGGATGGATAATTTTGTAACAAACTGGCTTGCTGAAAGGTGTCAGCATGCTATTTATGTGATATAAATCACAATATCAATCACTATGAATAGGTAAGCTGTGTTACAACAAATAAATATATAGGCACGCACAACACATATATTATTTACCTGTAAAATTAAATTTAGTTATAACAATAATTTAGCTTAGATTTTTTCAGTAAGTAAATCGTATTGAGATAACAGAGCTTCCACTATACTTAATACTTGCATCGCGACTTACTCACTAAAAAAATTTATCAATCTTAGGAGAGTCACAATGACCGTAAGTAACGCCACTGAACTTAACGCACTTGTTGCACGAGTGAAAAAAGCTCAACGTGAGTATGCTAATTATACTCAGGAACAAGTCGATAAGATATTCAGAGCCGCCGCTTTAGCGGCAGCAAATGCCCGTATTCCTCTGGCTAAAATGGCAGTTGAAGAATCTGGCATGGGTATTGTGGAAGATAAAGTGATTAAAAACCACTTCGCTTCTGAATACATTTACAACAAATATAAAGATGAAAAAACCTGCGGTATTCTGGAAGAGGATGAAACTTTCGGTACTATTACCATCGCAGAACCAACGGGTATTATCTGTGGTATCGTTCCAACCACTAACCCTACTTCTACGGCTATTTTTAAAGCACTTATTAGCCTGAAAACCCGTAACGGAATTATCTTCTCTCCACATCCTCGCGCTAAAAATGCGACCAATGAAGCTGCCAATATCGTTTTACAAGCCGCAATTGAAGCCGGTGCTCCAAAAGATATTATTGGCTGGATTGACGTACCTAGCGTTGAGTTATCAAACCAATTAATGCATCATCCGGATATCAACCTGATTCTGGCTACCGGTGGTCCGGGTATGGTTAAGGCCGCTTATAGCTCAGGTAAACCTGCTATTGGTGTAGGTGCAGGTAACTCCCCTGTCGTAATCGATGAAACCGCTGATATTAAACGTGCGGTTGCATCTATCCTGATGTCTAAAACTTTTGATAACGGCGTAATCTGTGCGTCAGAACAGTCTGTTATCGTAGTTGATAAGATCTATGACACTGTACGTGAACGCTTTGCCTCTCATGGCGGCTACATGCTAAAAGGCCAGGAGCTAAAAGCAGTACAGGGAATCATTTTAAAAAATGGCGCTATCAACGCCGCTATCGTTGGTCAACCCGCTGTAAAAATTGCAGAAATGGCTGGCGTAACGGTTCCGGCCACAACCAAAGTATTAATTGGTGAAGTGACTCAAGTTGATGAGTCAGAGCCTTTTGCTCATGAAAAACTTTCTCCAATGCTGGCAATGTATCGGGCGAAAAATTTTGAAGATGCAGTAGAAAAAGCCGAGAAATTGGTTGCTATGGGCGGTATTGGTCATACATCAGGTCTGTATACCGATCAGGATAATCAGGGCGAACGTATTGCCTACTTCGGCGATAAGATGAAAACAGCGCGTATTCTGATTAATACGCCAACCTCCCAAGGCGGTATTGGTGACCTGTATAACTTTAAGCTGGCACCTTCACTGACATTAGGCTGTGGTTCATGGGGCGGCAACTCAATTTCTGAGAACGTAGGACCAAAACATCTTATCAATAAGAAGACTGTGGCTAAGCGAGCAGAAAATATGTTATGGCATAAACTTCCTAAATCAATCTACTTCCGTCGTGGTTCATTACCCATTGCTTTAGAAGAAGTTGCGACCGATGGTGCCAAACGTGCCTTTATCGTTACTGACCGTTTCTTATTCAACAACGGTTATGCAGACCAAATTACTAATGTCCTGAAACAATATGGCGTTGAAACCGAAGTATTCTTCGAAGTAGAAGCCGACCCTACACTGAGCATCGTGCGTAAAGGGGCAGAACAAATGCACTCCTTTAAGCCTGATGTCATCATCGCATTAGGCGGTGGCTCCCCAATGGACGCAGCTAAAATCATGTGGGTGATGTATGAACATCCTGAAACCCACTTTGAAGAATTAGCATTAAGATTTATGGATATTCGTAAGCGTATCTATAAGTTCCCGAAAATGGGTGTGAAAGCCAAGATGATCGCTGTCACCACTACTTCAGGTACCGGTTCAGAAGTAACACCGTTTGCTGTAGTAACTGATGATGCTACCGGTATGAAATATCCATTAGCCGATTATGCATTAACACCAGACATGGCGATTGTGGATGCCAACCTGGTCATGAATATGCCTAAATCACTTTGTGCTTTTGGCGGTTTGGATGCAGTAACCCACGCATTAGAAGCATATGTATCAGTTCTGGCTAACGAATATACTGATGGTCAGGCTCTACAGGCGCTGAAACTGCTGAAAGAGTATCTGCCGGTTAGCTATAAAGAAGGCGCTAAGAATCCGGTTGCTCGTGAGCGTGTTCATAATGCGGCGACTATTGCAGGCATTGCCTTCGCAAACGCCTTCCTGGGTGTATGCCACTCAATGGCGCATAAATTAGGTTCAGAATTCCATCTTCCACATGGTTTGGCTAATGCGTTGTTAATTTGTAACGTTATTCGCTATAACGCAAATGACAACCCAACCAAACAAACTGCATTTAGCCAATATGACCGTCCGCAATCTCGCCGTCAGTATGCAGAAATTGCCGACCACTTAGGTTTATCTGCTCCTGGCGATCGTACTGCTGCCAAGATTGAGAAACTGCTAAACTGGTTAGATGAAATTAAGAAAGAACTGGATATTCCGGCATCGATTCGTGAAGCTGGTGTTCCTGAAGCGGATTTCCTGGCGAAAATTGATAAGTTATCTGAAGATGCATTTGACGATCAATGTACTGGTGCTAACCCACGTTACCCATTAATTTCCGAGCTGAAAACCATTCTGCTGGATACTTACTATGGGCGTAGCTACGTTGAAGAACAACAGCAACCTGTTGTTGAAGCAAAAGTTAAAGCACCTGCTAAAAAAGCTAAAAAGTAACTTCTGATTTTATCCTTTCAAAGCCGCCTTAACTGGCGGCTTTTTTATATCCAACCTTTTATGTAATCTATGTGAATAAAACCGCGTATAGCTCGTTTAGGGGCGCAGAATTAGTCCTTAAAGGTGTCTACACCACAGCCCGGGTGAGGTTAAATACATTCTGATATCCAGGCACTCAATCAGAAGCACGCCCATCGAGCCTGCTGTGTGCTGTGGCCTGGTAACTTGAATCGGCATCCATAGCTTGAGCACTATAGATAATATTGAAAAAGTGCTCATGCATTATTTAATGGTTAGCGAATATGTATCGTATGCTCTGGCTATCATAATTCTAATTAATACATATAAATCCATTAAAATATTCTATCCCGCCGTAAGATAGATTCATCCGATATTATATTGATAGATAATGAACACACTTTTATCAGGGATATCGCCAAACTTCCTTCCAGAGGTAATCTGACGAACGCTCAAACATTCTTATAATTAGCCTTAATTAACTACCATATTCATATGAATTTATTATAATTATCTTTAATTCTAAACAGATAACCACCCATATTAAAGTGTTACATGAAACGCTTGTAGGCTGTGTAAAGACTATTTGTCAGCTAATTATTTTTTGAAATTATAACGATTTGCTTGAGTATCTTTTGTTTTCAGACCATAAAAATCACTCATCGTTATAAATATATTTGATATAAAACCTACCTCATATCGTCATGCTATAAACCGCACCATTCCTGGATATAGAGCATGACAATAATAATGTATATAGTTACACCGAATAAAATAGACGTCAAAAAGTATTGTTGGTAATTGTTACCTCTCTATTTACAACGCGTTATTGATAGAGTTTGTCGGGTTAAGAGTAAGAAAAGCTAACGTATGAGAACAGTAATAAGTGTCATATAACAAATTACCTCTATTTAGTAAGACAAATAAACCTATGCTCTGGCTTTTAATGAGATACGCTACGAATTTTTTATAACCACACAAAATGTGTTTTCCTTCCTATTAACCAGCAGTTATTGACAATATTTGACTATCGTTTATAAATAAATTAGCTTTATTTATGTAATACCCTATTGCAGAATTTAATTTAGCGCTTTATTATTAACCAAAATTTCAATCCATAATTAATTTGAGAACGATACAATGAGCGAAGCATTAAAAGTCCTTAACAACATCCGTACTTTGCGTGCTCAAGCCAGAGAGTGCTCTCTTGAGACTTTAGAAGAAATGTTAGAGAAAATGGAAGTAGTGGTCAAAGAGCGCCGTGAAGAAGATCAGGCAAACCAAGCTGAAATTCAAGAACGTACTCGTAAATTACAACAATATCGTGAAATGTTAATTGCTGACGGTATTGATCCAAATGAATTACTTCAGTCTCTTTCTGCAACTAAAGTCACGGGTAAATCTAAGCGTGCTGCACGTCCTGCTAAATATCAGTTTACTGATGAGAATGGCGAATTAAAAACCTGGACTGGCCAGGGTCGTACACCAGCTGTTATCAAGAAAGCTATTGAAGAACAAGGTAAATCACTGGATGATTTCCTGATGTAAGTTTAGCTTTTCCCCCTGAATAAAGCCTCCAAAAATGGAGGCTTTATTTTTTTGTGCTATTTTAATAATTATTATTCAGATAAGGTTTCTCGTTCACTGCAGACATATACCTATTCATCTTCAGATTATGTCATGGCTATTAACTAATAGTTACAATAGAAATAATACAATTTAAATATACCTTTTCTAACAATTTACCTACCAGCTTATTTAAATTATTTAAGATAATTAACCAAATAAAAAAGAGGAACTGAGTCCTCTTTTTAAAACATAATACCGACTAATAATTCACAGTTATTGGTAAAATTCCCGATACCAATCAACAAACTTCTGTACTCCGTCAATTACAGACGTATGGGGTTTAAAGCCAATAACATTATACAATGCCGAAGTATCCGCACTGGTTTCCATTACATCCCCAGGTTGCATTGGTAACAGGTTCTTTTGAGCTGTTTTTCCCAACGCTTTCTCAATGGCTTCAATATACTCCATCAAACGTACAGGGCTGCTATTACCTATATTATAAACAACATAAGGTGCAGAGCTGGTGGCCGGAGTACCCGTTTCAACAGTCCATGACGAATTAGCCGTTGGAATAATGTTTTGTAAGCGAATTATTGATTCGACAATATCGTCAATATAAGTAAAGTCTCTACGCATATCCCCATGGTTATATACGTCAATGCTACGCCCTTCTACTATAGCTTTAGTAAATTTAAATAAAGCCATATCTGGTCGTCCCCATGGACCATATACGGTAAAAAAACGTAATCCGGTTGTAGGTAGATTAAACAGATGGGAATAAGTATGAGACATTAGCTCATTCGCTTTCTTTGTTGCGGCATACAGCGAAATTGGATGGTCTACACTATCATCTGTTGAAAATGGTAACTTACGGTTTAGACCATAGACAGAGCTGGAAGAAGCATAAAGTAAATGCTCAATATTATGGTGGCGACACCCTTCCAGAATATTTAAATGCCCGGTCAGATTTGCGTCTGCATACGCATGAGGATTCTCTAATGAATAACGCACACCAGCCTGAGCAGCTAAATGTATAACCCGTTGGAAATTTTGCTCAGCAAAAAGTCTGGCAATATTATCCCGATCCGCCAGATCCAATTTTAAGAATTTAAACTTAGGATGGCTTTCAATTAGTTTTAGCCGTGCCAGCTTCAAATTAACATCATAATAATCATTAAGATTATCGATACCTATGACATCATGGCCCAATGCTAATAGTCTTTGACTAACATGAAAACCAATAAATCCAGCGGCTCCTGTAACAAGAAATTTCATCATCGACCTCAAATAACTGGATTTACCGAAGCACCACGACCAATACCATAATAGGTAAATCCTCTTTGAGCCATGCGTTCTGGTTCATAGAGGTTACGCCCATCAAATATCGCGGCATGCTTCAATGTTGCTTTAATAAGATCAAAGTCAGGGGCCCGGAAGTTTTGCCACTCGGTACAAATAATCAAAGCATCTGCACCCTGCAGCGCTGCTTCTTTCGTACCCATTAATGCCAAATCAGATCGGGTACCATAGATACGTTGAGTCTCTTCCATCGCTTCAGGATCAAATGCCTGAACCTTAGCACCCGCTTCCCACAGCGACTCCATTAATACCCGACTGGACGATTCACGCATATCGTCAGTATTCGGTTTAAAAGATAGACCCCAAAGAGCAAAGGTACGCCCTTTCAGATCGCCATTAAAATGACGTTGAATAAAACTAAAAAGCTTGTGTTTTTGTTTGGCATTAACAGCTTCAACCGCTTGTAATAATACGGGTTGATAACCAATGTGTTCCGCAGTGCGGATTAATGCCTGCACATCTTTAGGAAAACAGGAGCCACCATAACCACAACCAGGATAAATAAAGTGATAACCAATACGTGAATCAGAACCAATACCCTGACGAACTTTTTCTATATCTGCACCCAACAACTCAGCCAGATTGGACATTTCATTCATAAAGCTGATTTTTGTAGCCAACATACAGTTAGCTGCATACTTTGTTAGTTCAGCACTGCGAATATCCATAATAACCATTCTGTCGTGGTTACGATTAAATGGGCCATAAAGCTCACGCATCAAATCCAATACTTGGTTATTATCAGTTCCAATAATAATACGCTCCGGCTTCATACAGTCAGATACCGCTGCGCCTTCTTTAAGAAACTCCGGATTTGAAACCACATCAAACGGCAAATTAGCCTGACGACGAGCAAGTGTATCCATAACCACTGATTTAACTTTATCGGCAGTACCAACGGGTACCGTTGATTTATCGATAATGACTTTATAGCTGGTCATATGTTCCGCAATAGTACGAGCTACCGCAGTAACATATTTTAAATCAGCAGAACCATCTTCATCCGGAGGCGTACCAACCGCAATAAACTGGATTTCACCGTGAGCCACACCCGCTTTCGCATCGGTAGTGAACGTTAATCGCCCTGCTTCATAATTCTCTTTTACCAGCGGCGTTAATCCGGGTTCAAAGATAGGAATAACACCTTTCTTAAGATTGGCTACTTTCGTTTCGTCAACATCGATACACATAACATCATGACCGACTTCTGCCAGTACGGCAGCCTGTACTAATCCTACATAACCAATACCAAAAACTGTGACTTTCATCTTTTATTGTCCAAATTATAGTGATTAACCTTTAGCGGGAAGCTGAAGCTGTTGCAGCCATGAGCCAAACTCTGCACCTAACCCTGCATGGCGCAAACCATACTCAACAAATGCCTGCATATAGCCCATTTTATTACCACAATCATGGCTGCGGCCTCGAATATGATAGGCATCAACAGGTTCAGACTCCATCAGCATTGCAATAGCATCTGTTAATTGGATCTCATCACCAGCACCTGGTGGAATACGGGATAATAATGGCCAGATATCGGCAGATAATACATAACGTCCAACAATTGACAGATTAGATGGTGCTTCAGCAACGCTAGGCTTTTCTACAACGTTAACGATAGGCGCACTCTCACCAGAGGTAAGACCATAACCATTGCAGTCAACAATACCATAATCACTAACCTCATTAATTGGAACAGGCTCAACCATAATCTGACTATGGCCTGTTACTTCATAACGATTTAACATCTCACTGAGATTATCTTTCTTAAGATTTGACTCATATTCATCAATAATGACATCGGGTAACACCACCGCAAAAGGCTCATCTCCAATTAAAGGATGTGCACACATAATGGCATGCCCCAGTCCTTTAGCCAGCCCCTGACGGACATGCATTATTGTCACATTATTAGGACATATAGATTGAACTTCATTCAAGAGTTGGCGTTTAACCCGACGCTCTAAAATAGCTTCCAATTCAAAGCTGGTATCAAAGTGGTTTTCTATAGAGTTTTTGGATGAGTGGGTAACCAGAACAATATGGTTAATACCTGCAGCAATACATTCATTAACTACATATTGGATCAAAGGCTTATCTACCAGCGGTAGCATCTCTTTCGGAATCGCTTTGGTTGCAGGCAACATGCGGGTGCCCAGTCCGGCAACAGGAATGATTGCTTTTCTTACTTTAGGCTGTATAGCTGACATAAATTATGTTCTCACTATGTACAAATATCGCTTATTAATACGATATTCAGTTAGTTAATATAGCGTTCTCCATTGCCCATAAATGAAATAGATTAAACTTTAAACGCGCCATCAACCTGGCACATCTAAGGCATACTATTCTGAGCAAATTATGGCGAGAGTATATCAGCTAAGAGACCATTCTCCGATATCATTCATCGGTCAATCCAATAACAAATGTTAATCAACAGGTTTAAAGCGTTGCACTCAGTTGCAAGCGACCACCGCTTCCTTTTATATGGCAAATCCACCGTTCCGCAACCAAACTAGTCTGGCTGGGATAAAGTGTTTGTAAGGTCCCCATGGGAACGCTGTCGTCTAACTCATATTTACGATCGTTAGCTTCGATACTGACGTGCAACCCGGCAGAAACGATTAATAACTTTTGTTTTGGCGCATGGTAATAGCCAGCAAGGAAAGGAAACTGCCCCTCCAGATAAGACTGATGTAGCAGTTGGTTAATGCGGTTTAAAATAGTAGACATTTGCGGTAATGCTTCATCTTGCTCAGCTAAATGTTCCTGCAATAGATTATTAAACAAAGCTCTTAGCATTAATGCTGCCAGTACACCTTTATTTTCCGATCGCGAAATATCGAGGCAATAAAAAGCAAAATCATGTTCAGACAACGCAGCAATATCAAACACAATTCCCGGTTTCTCCGCCAATGTCAGTTGGCGATAGTTAATTTTACAACCAGCAAGAGTTTGCTGGGCCGGAGGCTGAAGTTGTTTAAGTAACTGCACTGCCTCCTGAGGTTTTTCGCTAAGATCGGTCCAGTCGGCCAGCATAGCTAGCTCTTCGCTGGCAGGTGAAGAAAATAAATAAGGATAAAAGCTGGACAATAGCGCATCGCGCAAATGGTTCAAATCAGTAATAGGTTTGAGCAAAACATCCTGAACGCCGAGACGCAGCATCTTATCAACGTCAGTGATTTTTTCCGTTGCTGAAATAACAATCACTGGAATTTGGCAGCCTTGATGACGTAAGCGGTCAACTAACGTTATGCCGTCCATATTTGGCATATTCAAATCGCAAATCATTAATTCTGGCTGAAATTGTGCAACGTAGGTTAACGCCTGTTCGCCATCTTCAGCTTCGCCAATTATTGCACCTAATGAGGTTAAATATCCCGCCAGCATTGAACGGAATACCGCATCATCTTCAACAAGGAGTATATGTCTATTGGCTAAAGGGGGTGTCATTGTAAACTTCCATGCTTTCTGTTTATTATATTTTGGTTCAAATTTGGCACTTGTGCCTGTAAAAGTATCAATTATTCTTGTCAATTTATCTTGCCGCAACGCTAACTATTTATAAACGCGTTGTCAGCATAGTGGAGTTAATATTGTTCAAACTATGTCCATGCGGTAGCTTAAAGGAGTTTTCCGTATGCTGCCACCCATTGATTTCTGGTCAAACCATTGCTTCAACCGCGCTTGAGTTAATGAAATCACGCTATAGTGCTTATGTGAGTCATGATGTCGAATATTTGGTCGCCACATGGCATCCTGATTTCCGGTCACCAGATCTGGCTGAATCCATCACCCACAGTTTTGAACATACCCAATGGCTTGGATTAAATATTGTTGCAACAGCAGAACATGGCAACGAAAGCTATGTTGAGTTTGTTGCTAAATATCTTGATACTCAAACACAGCAACAACATGCACTCCACGAACGTTCTCATTTTATTAAACTGCACGGAAGCTGGTATTATACTTCTGGCATTAAACCTCAGGTTGGCCGTAATGATCTATGTCCCTGTGGTTCAATGAAAAAATATAAAAAATGTTGTGGGAAATAACTGAATAAAATTATTCGTTATGCTGAATAACGATTTATCCCATAATGATAAGTAATAGCAAATACATCAAAAGGTTAAGTACGCCATGCAAAAAAAAATACTCCGTACGATTTGTCCTGATGCTAAAGGCCTGATCGCAAAAATAACTAACATCTGTTACAAACACCAACTGAATATTGTTCAGAATAATGAGTTTGTTGACCACCGCACCGGACGCTTTTTTATGCGTACGGAGCTGGAAGGATTCTTCAATGATGAAACTTTGCTGGCCGATCTTGATGATGCATTACCAGAAGGTTCTGTCCGTGAATTGAATGAAGCGGGAAGACAAAAGATTGTTATTCTGGTCACCAAAGAAGCCCACTGCCTGGGCGATCTTTTGATGAAAAGTGTATATGGCGGGCTTGATGTAGAAATCGCTGCCGTTATCGGCAACCACGATACTTTGCGTACTCTGGTTGAGCGCTTTGATATTCCCTTCCATTTGCTCAGCCATGAAGGGCGGACTCGTGAAGAACATGATAAGCAAGTAGTTGAAATGATTGACAGTATTAATCCGGATTATGTTGTTCTGGCTAAATATATGCGTATTTTAACGCCTGATTTTGTTCGTCATTATCCAAACCGAATTATTAATATTCATCACTCATTCTTACCTGCTTTTATTGGTGCACGCCCTTATCACCAGGCTTACGAGCGCGGAGTTAAGATTATTGGTGCTACCGCTCACTTCGTAAATGATAATTTAGACGAAGGACCAATTATCATGCAGGACGTTATTCATGTGGATCACACATACAGTGCTGAAGACATGATGCGTGCCGGGCGAGATGTTGAAAAAAATGTGCTGAGTCACGGGCTATATCGCGTTCTGGGACAACGAGTTTTTGTTTACGGAAATCGAACCGTTATTCTTTAAACATTCTTCCATAGTACAAAAGGCGATGTTAATGCATCGCCTGTTGATTAAGTTCGAATAATCGACGTTTCATGCTGGAAAAAACAACAAACAATCATTATTTCCACATCAATACTTTACACAGCCGAAGCTTCTGATATGATGCGCGTCCCTGTCATTCATGACAGAGTCAAATATGTATATCCTATGGTGGGATTCCCGAGCGGCCAAAGGGAGCAGACTGTAAATCTGCCGTCACAGACTTCGAAGGTTCGAATCCTTCTCCCACCACCATTTACTCTCTTCGTTTAAACAATAATTTTCACCTCTACCTTGAAGCTCTGACCTAAATAGGCTATACAAGCCCCTTGTTTTATTTTATCAGGGTGTCTCATGCGTAAGAATATATGTGTTTATTGTGGTGCCAGCACCGGAAATAATCCTGCCTATGCCGAAGCGGCGCAACAGCTGGGAATAGCAATCGCTGAACAAGGTCGTCGCCTGATATATGGTGGTGGTAATAAAGGATTGATGGGCATTCTGGCTAATGCGGTATTAGATGCTGGTGGTCAGGTTACCGGTGTTATTCCTGAACGTTTAGTTGAAGCGGAAACGGCTCACCACGGCATTACTGACCTGGAAGTCGTTCCTGACATGCATATTCGTAAAGCACGTATGAGTGAACTGGCGGACGGATTTATCGCTCTACCGGGTGGAATAGGAACGCTTGAAGAACTGTTTGAAGTATGGACCTGGAGCCAAATTGGCTACCACACTAATCCGGTTGGCTTGCTCAACATTCAAAACTTTTATTCTCCAATGAGCCAATTCTTACAGCATGTGGCCGATGAAGGTTTTGTACGCCAGAGCTATCTGAATACCTTGTTAATCAGTGATTCAGCACATGACTTACTTAACCAGTTTGATCAATACCAGCCACATAACCTTAACCGCTGGGCTAAATAGTAGAAATCGTGTCGGGCTATTCAGTCTGAATGGCCTGATAACAATTATTCTCAGTTTCTGTTACCATTAATCCATATTTCTGACAGATAAAAGATCCTTAATCATGAAGTTTATATCATTTAATATCAATGGGCTAAGAGCCCGCCCTCATCAGCTCGCCGCCATTATTGAACAACATCAACCGGATGTTATCGGGCTGCAGGAAACAAAAGTTCATGATGATATGTTTCCCCTTGAAGAAGTCAGCCAGTATGGCTATCACGTCTTTTATCATGGTCAAAAAGGACATTATGGCGTAGCGCTGCTAACCAAAGCGCAGCCTGTAGAAGTCAGAAAGGGATTCCCTACTGATGATGAAGAAGCACAACGCCGCATTATCATGGCAGATATAGAAACGCCTGCAGGCTTACTAACCGTAATCAACGGCTATTTTCCTCAGGGTGAAAGCCGCGATCACGCCATTAAATTCCCGGCTAAACAAAAATTCTATGCGGATCTGCAATCTTATTTAGAAAAACATCTCAATCCGACCAACCCGGTCGTGATCATGGGTGATATGAACATCAGTTCAACCGATTTAGATATTGGTATCGGAGAGGAAAACCGTAAACGTTGGCTACGCACGGGAAAATGTTCTTTCTTACCAGAAGAACGTGAATGGATGGAGAAACTGCTCAATTGGGGATTAGTTGATACTTTCCGTCAGGATCATCAGGAAACCAACGATCGCTTCTCATGGTTTGACTATCGTTCCAGTGGTTTTGATGATAACCGAGGTTTACGTATAGATCTGATACTAGCCAGTCAATCTCTGGCTCCTCTCTGCGTTTCTACCGGTATTGATTACGATATCCGGTCCATGGAGAAGCCATCCGATCACGCTCCTATCTGGGCTGAATTTAAGCTCTGATAATTATTTAGCCAGACCGGTTACGTTAATTGGTCTGGCGCTTCTGTCAGAACAATCAATATGAAAATAGTTAATGTCGTCGCAGCCATTATGCAACAGCAAGGGCGGATCCTGATTGCCCGGCGGGATAACCAAAGCGATTTGGCTGGCTACTGGGAATTTCCCGGAGGGAAGATAGAACAAGATGAAACACCGGTACAGGCTTTAATCAGAGAGTTAGAAGAAGAGTTTAATATTAGCCATATTCAAGTCACTGACTATATTGCTACCAGTACCATTCAACAGCCAGAACGCATTATTCAACTACAAGCCTGGAAAGTGGTGGCCTGGCAAGGTGATATTCACCTACATTGCCATACTGACTTTTGTTGGGTCACACCGGATGAAGCATTATATTACCAGTTAGCCCCTGCAGATATTCCTTTGCTTTTAGCTTATCAACGTACATAACTCTCAGACTAACGATCACTCCTCACTTTTCTTCTTACTGGATTTAGCCCGTTTCTTCTTTGGTTTAACCTCTTCGGCTTCCGTTGTCTGCTGTATATTTTTAAACGCCTGAGGCATTCGATTACGTTTTGCCTGAGCAATTAAATCCTGTAGAGTCACCACCATTGGCTGCATAAAATCCTGATAGCGACACTGCTTTTCACTAATTTGAGTTAGCGTAGATTCCCAGTGAGCTGTCATATCAGGACGAGCCGCAATTTCAGGCAAACAATGAATCAGCGCTCTGCCAGCTTCCGTTGAAATAATTGTCCGCCCTTTCTTTTGTAAAAAACGACGTTTAAACAACAGCTCAATAATACCGGCTCGGGTAGCTTCAGTACCTAACCCATCTGTTGCCCGTAATATCTTCTTTAAATCTTTATCCTGCACAAAACGAGCGATACCCGTCATCGCTGACAGCAAAGAGGCATCGGTAAACGGACGCGGTGGCTGGGTCTGCTTCGCTACCACTTCTCCCTGCTCACACAACAATTCATCGCCTTTATTTACCACCGGCAATGGCGTTCCCTCATTCTCTTCATCACGTTCTTTGCTACCCAACAGCATACGCCAACCAGCCTCAGCCAGAAAACGAGCTTTAGCAATAAATTTGCCACCGGCAATATCCAACTCAATAACACATTTACGATAAACCGCATCCGGGCAAAACTGCATCAAATACTGAAGAGAAACCAGCTGATAGATTTTCTGCTCATCCACAGATAAAGAGACAGATGAACTACGTGCTGTAGGAATAATCGCGTGGTGAGCATCAACTTTTTTATCATCCCAACAGCGATTACGCTTTTCACTATCAACAACGGGTAATGGGAAAATATCAGGCTGATGAATTTCAATTGCTGCTATCACCGCATGACGATCGGCAAAGTGTTCTTCCGGTAAATAGCGACTATCAGAACGAGGATAGGTAATTAGCTTATGGGTTTCATAAAGCCGCTGGCAGAGATCCAACACTTGCTGTGCGCTAAAGCCAAAACGTTTAGCCGCCTCAATCTGCAAAGCTGAAAGCGAGAAAGGCAACGGTGCCACATCATTCTCCCGCTTATCATTATATTCCGTAACTAAAGCGGGTTGACCGGTAATACGCTTAACCACATGCTCCGCTAAACTGCGATTAAGCAATCGCCCTTCTTCATCCTGGAAAGACTCACAAGAGTCGCTAGGCTGCCAGATAGCTGTAAAACGTTCTTCTGCCGGAGTAACGATATGCGCTTTTACTTCAAAAAAATCTTTTGGGACGAAATTTTCAATTTCTTCATCCCGACGAACTACCAGGCCTAACACCGGGGTTTGTACTCTGCCAACAGACAGTACGCCGTTATATCCGGCATTACGGCCCAAAATCGTATAGGCTCTGGTCATATTGATACCGTACAGCCAATCTGCCCGGGCTCGCGCTAAAGCAGAAACGCAGAGTGGAATAAATTCCCGATTATCCCTTAATTTATCAATGGCTCGCGTTACGGCCTGCGGGTTAAGGTCATTGATCAGACAACGACGTACCTGTTGGCGTTTCCCAGCATCAAGTTCGAGATAATCCAGAACTTCATCAACTAACAGTTGCCCCTCGCGGTCCGGGTCTCCTGCGTGTACCACTTCATTAGCTTCCGTAAGCAGCCGCTTAATCACATTCAACTGTTTGGTTACTGAATCTCTCGGCTTTAGTTGCCACTTTTCAGGAATAATGGGTAAATCAGAAAGCGACCAGCGCGCATAGCGAGCGTCATATTGATCGGGCTGAGCTTGTTCCAGTAAGTGCCCAACGCACCAGGTCACGACCTGATCGTTGCCACAAACAATAAAACCATCCTGACGTTTATGTGGTTTTGGCAGTACATCTGCAATAGCCCGTGCCAGACTCGGTTTTTCGGCAATGAATAAACGCATCAGTGGTTATCATTCAACAAAAAATCACGGACAGCGTTATAATCTCCCCGGAAAATAATACGATCGGATTTTTTACTTAATTGATAGCTATACATAGGGTCATAATACTCAATTAACAGCGGTACCAGCCAGTTTTCATGTTTATCACTGCCCTGTCCCATCTGTTGATGATGTAACGCACTATCCAGCTCATTCAGCAGTGCCTGATAACGTTCCATTCCTAAGCGTTTACGAATCGCAAACAGACCATGATGAAGATAGTGACTAAAACGCACCCATCCATCATCTTCGCCATATTGTTGCTGAAACCCAGCGCTCATAGTATTGATATACTCTTCCTTCAAACGCAACAGGCGTAGTTCAAAAGGATCTTCAATAACCACTAAACTCGCCGTTTGCATTGATTCATAGATTTCCAGCGGCACATGGTTAGAACCAATAGTTTTACCCTCATCTTCAACCACCCAGCGGCATATACCCTGATGTTGTTTTTTTAATAAAGAGACGGCAACCCGGTTCTCAAAATTTATCTGGGTACTTTGATTTTCCAGTGTTCTCCCAAAGGAAGACCCCCGATGTTTGGCTGCTCCCTCTAAATCGATACCAAAGGGTAACTCCGTTACTAAGCGGGTTTTACCACTGCCGGTATTTCCACCAATCACCTTCAGCGGCATAGTAGCAACTTTCTGATTTACGCTTATCAGAAAATTACGCATTGCTTTATATCCACCTTTTACCAGCGGATATTCAACACCAGCTTGCCTCAGCCACTGTTGAGTTATATGAGAGCGTAAGCCGCCGCGCAGGCAATATAAGAATCCCTGGGGATACTGCTGACAAAAGGTTCGCCATTGGGCAATTCGCTGTTCACGAGCATCACCACTGACCAATTGCTCACCCAACTCAATCGCTGCTTTTTGTCCCTGCTGTTTATAGCAAATACCAACCGCGTGGCGCTCTTCATCCATCATTAGTGGCAAATTGGTCGCACAAGCAAACGCACCCTGAGCAAACTCGACTGGGGCGCGTACATCAATCAATGGAATGTCATGAAGAAATATCTGCTGATAATCAGCACTACTGTTGGCGGACATTAACTAACCTCAATCAATGGGCGGCCTTGTTGAGGAACAAACAACTCGCCAATTGCTGTTAATGTAATTTGGTACTGTTCGGCAATTTTCTGTACTTCAGCTTCAGCCTCCGCAGTAACCGCGATTAACAGGCCACCTGAAGTTTGCGGATCGCACAGCAAGTTACGCTGTAAGTCAGTCAATGAACCAATAAGATGTCCGTAACTATCAAAGTTACGTTGCGTTCCTCCCGGAACACAGCCTTCGGCAATATACTGCTCCACATCCGGTAATTTTGGCACTGCATCAAACCAGATATTGGCTTGTAATCCTGAGCCCTGACATATTTCACTTAAATGACCCAGCAATCCAAAACCGGTCACGTCGGTCATCGCCGTTACGCCTTCAACTTTAGCAAACTCTGCACCGGGCTTATTCAACTGACACATGGTTTCAGTTGCTATTCCCTGATGTTGTGGCAACAGCTTACTTTTCTTCTCTGCGGTAGTCAGTACACCAATACCTAATGGTTTTGTGAGGAATAACTTGCATCCGGCGGTTGCCGCGCTGTTTTTCTTAATTTGTTCGGTACTTACCATACCGGTAACAGCCAGACCAAAAATCGGCTCAGGGGCATCAATTGAGTGACCACCAGCCAGTGCTATACCCGCCTGCTGGCAAACATAACGACCACCGTCGATAACTTTCTGGGCAATTTCAGGAGCCAGTTTATCGATTGGCCAGCCAAGAATAGCAATCGCCATAATAGGTTTGCCACCCATGGCATAAATATCACTGATGGCATTGGTTGCCGCAATGCGGCCAAAATCAAAAGGATCGTCAACAATCGGCATAAAAAAATCAGTGGTACTGATAATACCGATACCGTTACCAATATCATAAACCGCTGCGTCATCGCGGGTTTCATTGCCAACTAGCAGATGAGGATCGATAAACTTCTCTTGCTCAGAATGCAGGATCGTTTCCAGTACTTTTGGGGAAATTTTGCAGCCACAACCGGCACCATGACTGTACTGAGTTAAACGAACATTTTGCTCTGACATATATCAATTCCTCTTTTCGGCCTGAGTGGCAAACGGAGATCAAGCGTATATAGTACCGCGACTCGTCACTATTGATAAGTCATACCATGTCGATCGTGGATATATTGCTCAGATTACAGCGTACAGAAAGGGATTAATGCGATGAGATTTCTCGGGTACGCTATTTATACGTACCCGAAAGCGATCGGTCTTAAAAGTAAGAGACAAAAGGTGATGTGTCTGGCGCTTTAACTTTAGCTGGTTGCATCAGTGGTGTTCCTAAATAGAGGAAACCAACAATCATGTCCTGTTCACGGCAACCAAAAGCCTCTCTGACAATCGGGTATTCAGTCCAGAAACCGCTGCGCCAAATTCCACCAAAACCCTGAGCAACTGCAGCCATTTGCATTGCCTGAACCGCACAGCTTGCTGAGGCTATTTGTTCCCAACGAGGGACTTTATGATGTTCCGTGCAATGGGCCACTACCGTAATGATCATTGGGGCCCGAAATGGTCCCTTCTGTGATTTTTCCTGTACTGACTCATCCTGATCGGCATCTACCGCTGCCGCCAGCAACACATCCGCAAACCGACTGCGCGCTTCACCCTCAATAATAATAAAACGCCATGGTTCCAGAGTTCCGTGATCTGGTGCTCTCATACCTGCCCGAATAATGTTTTGCAACGCTTCCCCTTGAGGAGCTGGTTCAGATAAGCGTGAAGCGGAACGGCGGTTAAGTAACAGTTCTAACGAATCCATAAATTCTCCAGACAAACGGGTAATAGCCTATTGTAAGGTTAATTATTTGTTACGAACACAAAAATAACGTAACCAATTGGTTATTTAACACTGACTTTTCTATCATCAGGCTTTAGGATACCTAACAATATTCTTTACCGCTCAATGAATGGAGTATACATGCGGGCACTATGGCAAATTTTTGCAACCATATTTAAATTCTCCTGGCGGGTTATTAATTTTATTCGTCAGGCTGTTTGTAATCTGATTTTCTTCTTTGTTCTGCTGATTGGTTTTGCACTTTACATACAGGTACAAGATTCTACTATTCAGCCAGAAAAAGGGGCATTACTGGTTAATCTCAGCGGCACTGTCGTAGACAGCTTAAGTTCCGATAGCAAATTGCGTCAGTTGGGACAAGAGTTGATTGGCAGCAATAAAGACGTTCAGGAAAATTCACTGTTCGATATTGTGAAACAGATCCGTCAGGCCAAAGACGATGACAAAATTAGTGGAATAGTACTGTCTCTGGGTAATTTCATCGGTGCAGATCAACCTTCCCTGCGTTATATCGGTAAAGCCTTAAAGGAGTTTCGCGATAGCGGAAAACCAATCTATGCCATTGGGGATAGCTACTCCCAAGGGCAATATTATCTGGCCAGCTTTGCCAATAAGATTTATTTATCTCCTCAGGGTTCAGTGCTGTTAACCGGGATTTCCACCAATAATCTCTATTATAAATCGCTACTGGATAAGTTGAAGATCACCACCAATATCTTCCGCGTGGGTACCTATAAATCTGCGGTTGAACCTTTTATCCGCGACAATATGTCCCCGGAAGCTCGCCAGTCCGATAGTCGTTGGGTAAATACGCTCTGGTCCAACTATATGACTGATGTAGCAGCGAACCGTAATATTTCGATTGCAGAGCTCTATCCGGAACCTGCCCAGCTAATTCAGCAATTGAAGGCCAGCGATGGTGATACTGCAGCATTCGCGCTGAAGAGCAAGTTAGTAGATGAAATATCTTCCCGCTCGGCGGTAGAAAAGATGCTGAAAGAGACTTTTGGTTGGGATCAGCAAAATAAGAACTACAACTTTATCAGCATCTATAACTATCAGATGACAGAGTCTGACTTTGAAAGAGCTAAACTACCAGAAATTGCGGTGGTTTTTGCTAATGGCGCTATTGTTGATGGTCCTGAAATGCCTGGCATGGTCGGCGGCGATACCACTGCCAAGCAGTTGCGGGCAGCACGCCTTAACGACAAAATTAAAGCCATTGTTCTTCGGGTAAACAGCCCGGGCGGCAGTGTTACTGCGTCAGAAATGATTCGTTCGGAAGTTCAGGCACTGAAAGAAGCGGGTAAACCGGTTGTCGTTTCTATGGGGGGAATGGCCGCTTCTGGTGGTTATTGGATCTCTACACCTGCGGATTACATCATCTCCAGCCCTAGCACCTTAACTGGCTCTATTGGCATTTTTGGCGTTATCAATACGTTTGAAAACTCGCTGGATGCTATTGGCGTTCATACTGATGGTGTTTCTACATCGCCATTAGCTGATGCAACAATTACTAAAGCATTACCACCACAATTCTCTGAAATGATGCAGCTAACGATTGAGAATGGTTACAGAACCTTTATCAATCTGGTAGCAAAGTCTCGCCATAAAACACCGGCAGAAGTTGACAGCATTGCCCAGGGCAGAGTCTGGATTGGTTCAGATGCTAAATCTAATGGATTAGTCGATCAGCTAGGCGATTTTGACGATGCTATTAAAAAAGCAGTAGAACTTGCCAAACTGAAAGATTATGAAATCAAATGGACGGTTACAGAACCAACCGTCAGAGAAATTTTGTTGGGTCAGGTTTCAGCTTCAGTTAACGCTTTGCTGCCAGAAACAATGAAAATTGAACTCCCTGCACCATTACGTCAGGTCGCAGAGGATATCAATAAGCAACCGGGTTTCTTTGGCAATATGAACGACCCTGGTTATCGTTATATTTACTGTCTAAGCTGTAGCTACACGCAGTAATTATTCTGATTAATATCCCTTTCTTTCAGGCCCGGTTTATTACCGGGCCTTTTTCTATTTATTGAATACATTTTATTCTTCAATTTAATTTTCTATAATCCCCACACTTTCCGATTTATGGTCTGAATTCCCATGCAAAATAAGCAAAAAAAATCGATTTATGTCGCTTATACCGGTGGAACAATTGGTATGTTGCGCTCAGAACACGGATATATCCCTGCTTCCGGCCATTTACAAAAACAGCTGGCACAAATGCCAGAGTTTCATCGCGATGAAATGCCTGCCTTTGTTATTCACGAATATCAGCCTCTAATCGATTCATCAGATATGACACCGCAAGACTGGCAACATATTGCTGATGATATTCAGAAAAATTATCACCTGTATGATGGCTTTGTTATTTTGCACGGCACAGACACCATGGCGTTTACTGCTTCTGCCCTCTCTTTTATGCTGGAGAATTTAGCCAAACCAGTTATCGTAACCGGCTCGCAAATCCCTTTAGCTGAATTAAGATCTGACGGACAAATTAATCTGCTCAATGCGCTGTATGTAGCCGCCAATTACCCAATTAATGAAGTTTGTTTATTCTTTAATAACAAACTGTTTCGCGGTAATCGCACCACAAAAGTTCATGCCGATGGTTTTGACGCCTTTGCTTCACCAAATTATCCCGTCCTACTGGAAGCTGGAATTCATATTAAACGCCTGACAGCACCGGACGCGCTTTCCTGCACTGGTGAGTTAAAAGTGCATGCCATCGCTCCTCAGCCAATTGGTGTTGTTACAATTTATCCGGGAATTTCGGCTGAAATTATTCGTAACTTCTTGCGCCAACCGGTTAAGGCGTTAATTTTGCGCTCATATGGTGTTGGTAATGCTCCACAAGACCCCGATTTATTACAAGAACTGCGCGACTCTGCTGAGCGAGGCATTATTGTGATTAACCTGACTCAATGCCTTTCAGGAAGAGTGAATATGGAGGGTTATGCCACAGGCAATGCATTAGCCCATGCTGGAGTTCTCAGTGGCTTTGATATGACCGTTGAAGCAACATTGACAAAACTGCATTTTTTGTTAAGTCTGGACCTTCCCACTCATCAAATCAGAACGTTAATGCAAAAGAGTCTGCGCGGTGAATTAACGGAAACTGAATAATCATTAAGGGAATTACCATGAAGAAGGCTTTGCTTCTGGTCGATCTGCAAAACGATTTCTGCCTGAATGGCGCCCTTGCTGTTCATGATGGAGATGCAGTTATTGATATTGCTAATCAGGCTATGCGTGCCTTTCATCAACGCGGCTGGCCGGTCATCGCCACGCTGGACTGGCACCCGGAAAATCATAAGAGTTTTGCTGTTAATTCGGGAACTCAACCTGGTGAAGTTGGAACACTAAACGGGCTAATGCAAGTCTGGTGGCCAATACATTGCGTTCAGAATACCTCTGGCTCCTCTCTGCATCCACAGTTAGAACAGCAATATATCAGTCAACGAATTTATAAAGGGCAAGATCCTGAAACCGATAGCTACAGCGCTTTTTTTGATAATGGCAAGCGCTCGGCAACAGAGCTTAATCAATGGCTAAATAGTGAAAACATTCAGCATCTGGTAGTGCTTGGATTAGCGACTGACTATTGCGTAAAATTTACCGTTCTGGATGCTTTAGAGCTAGGTTATCAAACGGAAGTTATTGAAGAAGGATGCCGTGGAGTCAATTTAGCTACGGATGACAGCGAAAAAGCCTTACATGAAATGGCAACCAAAGGTGCCAGAATCATTCAACTCCATGATATATAAATAGCAGATTGAGAAGCGCTGGGAGAATACCCACGCTTCTCAATTCGCTTATTATTTTTTGCATCATTTAGTTTAAATATTCAGCTGAATCGATTTTGTTAATATTCGGATACAATTTAACCGATACTCTTTTCGCCGCTCTGTTCATCAACAAAAACCATTGAGGCTGAATTGATACAATATCGCTTTCCGGTTGGTGGTGGCCCATCAGGAAAAACATGCCCTAAATGTGCATCACAATGATTACAGCGAATTTCAGTACGATGCATATTATGTGAATAATCATCAATATAGCGAACAGCATTTGGACTGATTGCTTCAAAAAAACTCGGCCATCCACAACCTGAATCAAATTTGGTATCGGAGTAAAACAACGGCGAATCACAACATATGCAGTGGTATACTCCCACCTGCTTATTGTGCAAAAGATGCCCGGTAAACGGGGCTTCAGTCCCCCGCTCCTGAGTGACATAGCGTTGAATGTCAGACAATTCTTTGATTTTATTATTCAATGAGTTACTCATTTTCACCTCTAAAAATCAGTGATGATAGAAGATATATTTCAGACCTTTAATTATAACAATAAATTAACAAAACAGCAGATAATTTATCGCTAAAATGGTCATTTCCAGCACTAAAACAGCAATAATTACCCAATTCGTATCGAATGGGGTTATAATTGAAAAATCGGCACCCGATAGACCGCCTGAAAAGCACAAAAATCCAGCAAAACTGCGTCCGTTTCTCACTTGTACTCAGACTTTTTTTTGTGATTGCTGACAATGATTGACACGATTCCGCTTGACGTTTTGCAAGGTTTTTGTAATTTTACTGGCAGGTTTTAAATTCACTTCATTCACTAACAAACAAGCTGGTGGAACAATATGACTATCAAAGTAGGTATTAACGGTTTTGGCCGTATCGGTCGCTTCGTATTCCGTGCTGCACAAGAACGCACTGACATTGAAATCGTTGCAATCAACGACTTGCTCGACGCTGAATACATGGCTTACATGCTGAAGTATGATTCTACACACGGTCGTTTCAAAGGCACCGTTGAAGTGAAAGACGGTCAGTTAATCGTTAATGGTAAGAAAATCCGTGTAACTGCGGAAAGAGATCCAGCAAACCTGAAATGGAACGAAGTTGGCGTTGATGTTGTTGCTGAAGCAACTGGCCTGTTCCTGGATGATGCTACCGCTCGTAAGCACATCACCGCTGGCGCTAAAAAAGTTGTGTTAACTGGCCCATCTAAAGACGATACTCCTATGTTCGTTATGGGCGTGAACGATTCTACCTATGCTGGTCAGGACATCGTTTCTAACGCTTCTTGTACTACTAACTGTCTGGCTCCAGTTGCTAAAGTTCTGCATGACAAATTCGGCATTGTTGAAGCGCTGATGACTACTGTTCACGCAACAACTGCAACTCAGAAAACTGTTGATGGCCCGTCTCATAAAGACTGGCGCGGCGGTCGCGGTGCAGCTCAAAACATCATCCCTTCTTCTACCGGCGCAGCTAAAGCTGTAGGTAAAGTCATTCCTTCACTGAACGGTAAGTTAACCGGTATGTCTTTCCGTGTTCCAACTCCAGATGTATCTGTAGTTGACTTAACTGCTCGTTTAGACAAAGCAGCTTCTTACAAAGATATCTGTGAAGCAATGAAATCTGCTTCTGAAGGTGCTCTGAAAGGCATTCTGGGTTACACCGAAGATGACGTTGTTTCTACTGACTTCCTGGGCGAAAAATGCACTTCTGTGTTTGATGCCAAAGCAGGTATCTCTCTGAACGACCACTTCGTGAAAGTTGTTGCCTGGTACGATAACGAAATCGGTTATTCAAACAAAGTATTAGACCTGATTGCTCACGTTTCTAAATAAGAGACATCAATCGTTCTGATTCAAGAGGGCAGCGTATTCGCTGCCCTTTTTATTAGCACCATTTCAAGTTGTAAATTAGCTATGATTAGAAGGGCAACGCTATGTCAGACTTTCTCTTTTCATTACCAATAGAACAGCAATTAACTCCCTATTTAACCCTACGTAAAAAAGACGAATTAGCCATTATTGTGGTTAATCACCCTAAAGCCAGAGGCGCTATCGCACTACAAGGTGCCCATCTATTATCATGGCAGCCTAATGGTGAGGAGCCAGTAATTTGGTTAAGTAAAGCCAGCCATTTTAAACAAGGCACTGCAATTCGCGGTGGTATTCCTGTTTGTTGGCCATGGTTTGGTAAAGTAGCCTCCCCTGCTCATGGCTTCGCCAGAAATGAGCTGTGGCAATTAACTGCGTATGATGCAAATGAAGAATCAGTCTGGCTCACCTTCTCTTTAGAAGATAATGAACAAACGCGTCAAATATGGCCTCATTCCTTCTGCCTGATTGCTCGCATTAAGCTGGGTACTACCTGTGAAATTGAGCTGGAGTCGCATGGTGATTACTCAATTACCTCAGCACTCCATACTTACTTTAATATTGCTGATATTTCTCAAATCAGCATATCTGGTTTAGGTTCTCACTACCTTGATACCATAACTGGCACTCAACATGACACCAGCGATAAAACGCTTACTTTTGCCGGCCCGGTGGATCGTGTTTACAGTCAGCCAGAAGCCTTTAGTCTGATTCAGGACCCAGTCTTTGGCCGCAGCATTGAAGTTCATCACCGTAATGCCAGTGATGTTGTGGCATGGAACCCGGCAGCTGAAGGCGCAAGCGGTATGAAAGATATGGAAAATGATGGCTATAAAACTATGGTCTGTGTTGAAACCGCTAATGCCAGTCAGCCTGTTGAGGTACACAGCGATAAGCCGCAATATCTATCAATGACTATCCGCTGTCATAAAAATGAGCCTGCATAACCCATAATTTTGACAAAATAAAACCGGTCAATAAATTGACCGGTTTTATAAAAAGAATACATCTTCCAGTTAGTCGATATTAGAAAGTGTACGTCACACCACCTGCAACAATGGCTGAGTACGATCTATCAACCATTGGGCTATCTTTAACTTCACTGGCCAGACGGGTATAACGACCCGTCGCATAAGTACTCCAGCTATTATTGATCTTATAAGTCGCGGTCAATTCAGCATAAGGAGACCAACTGCTATCGGCTTCATATTTTTCCAGACCACTACGAGCAGATTCTTTACCAGATATACCATAGTAGTAATCATTAAAGTTGCTGCTATACCAAACGGCACCAACTCCCGGAGTAATTTTTAAATCATTCAGTACGAAAGGATGTAAATAGGCAGCATCGGCACGCAGGCCATTACTTTCATCTAACATATCTGCTGAGAATGATGTCCGGATAATACCCCAGTCAGCCGTATGTTTATAGCTAACACCACCCATCATTGTTGAGTCACGATTATCCAGTTTTTTCATCTGACGATCGTCACTTTTACTGGCACGAAAACGCAATGGTGAGTAATAGAGATCCAATGACAGTTGATTCTGACTATCTTTCCAGACATAAGCACCGGCACCAATACCACGAATATAGAAGTGTTCGCCTTCATAAACAATCGTTGGTAAAGGCGATACCTTGTTATCAATGCCTTTATAAGGATACATTTCAACTGCTGCTCCAGCCCCAATAGACCAGGTATCTGCATTAGCAACCGGAACAGCCAGCACGGCACCTAAAATACATGAACTCCAGACAATACGACTTAATTTCATTACTACCCCTGATTTACACAATATCCATAATCAATGAGTGAATAATATTCTCACTACATTGATTTATCATTTAATTCTTTAGTGCTTTTGCTATTTGCACTGCTTCTTGTTGCCAGGCATTAGCCAAAACATGAACTAATTCATCATAACCGTCTTTTTGTAGTGGCAACTCGATATCAAAAGGACGACGAAGAATTTGACTACCATGCTGCAATATCCAATAACCACTAACTACGGCATAACCATCATAGCGGCCGTGAAATCCGTTTACCGTTACGCGCAGTACATCCACATCACTGCTTCCACCAATAGGCTGTGCAGACACAACCCAACCGTTAAGTTGGGCGTTTAAGTTATCGGTTAATGCCTGCTTTAATTGCTGCTCCAGGCTGCTACCCCAGAGATTATTATTGGCTATTGTGTATTTCACATTGCTGGTTTGATAAGCAATGCCGGTTCCACTGAGAAAATCAGCTACGGTTACATTTTCAATCCACAGCTGCTTGCCAGAGTTAACCGCAATAGCAGCCGAACTGGTTTTAGCTGTACTCACCGATGGCAGTTGATAATAGGATACCTGCGGCTGGCTGCTACAGGCGCTCAATAACAGCGCAAGGGTTGCAATAGTCCATTTCATCATTGGTTATTGGCCTTTTTTGGCGTTGGGTCATTAGCACTTGGTGCTTCAAATACCAGTGCGTTACTCTTCTGATTCAGTTTTTGCAATATTGGCTGCAACTCACGCATAACTTGATCCAGACGTTGCATATCTGCAACCATGGTGCTGTATGCCGTTGAGCCAGGCTGAAGCCCTTTCAAACTACGATTTAACTCAGTAAGCGTTTTCTGCATATCTTTCGGCAGGTTGTTAACCTCTTTACTGGACAATATCGCATTCAGATTATTCATCATACTGCGCGTTTCTTTTAAGGTATTAGTCATCTCTGCCAGCATTGGTTCAACCGGCATGTTATTAACTTTATCCAATACCGTCATTAAACGTTTCTGAATTTCGGCCAGTCCACCAGGCATGGTTGGTATCAGTGGATGTCCGTACACCTCTTTCGGTCCTTTCCATGGTTTCGCATCTTTATGGAAATCGAGATCGACAAACAGTGCACCGGTTAGCAGGTTTCCTGATTTCAGCGACGCTCTCAGGCCATTAGCATCTACAGATGACAATAGATGAGCTTTCATATCAAAATCTTTACCAAATCGGTTTTGAATTCGATCCGGTTCAATACGAATTAATACCGGTACATAGTAATTATTATTTGTCATCTTCAATTCCGGCATATAGAACGGAACCTCAGAAACAGTACCAACTCGGATACCCCGGAACTCAACCGGTGCGCCAGGTTGCAAGCCACGAATAGAATCTTCAAAATAGAGTAAGAAATCTTCATGTCGGGTATACAGCGACTCCTGAATGCTCTTTTGATCGGAGTAAAGTTCAAACTCTTCGTTGTCTTTGACCGGATCGCCCTGAGACCAGCCATTAGGTAAATCGAAGCTAATACCTCCAGCCATCAATGTATCCAATGAGGCCATTTCTACCCGAACCCCTTGTGATGACATATCAAACGCAATACCGCTGTCTTGCCAGAAACGAACGTTGCTGGTCACTAATCCACGATAAGCATCCATAATAAACAGGCTGTAACGCATTACCCGTTCTTTAGGATCGAATTCACTGCTCTCTACCGTACCTACACGGAAACCACGAAACAGTACAGGATCGCCAGCGTTCAGACGGCTTGGCTGTTTACTCTCCAGTGAAACACGCAATCCTTTAGTATCGGCTGATGCCAATGGTGCATTCTCTTCCAGCGTGAACTTATCTTGTTCCTGCTTATCATTCCCTGGAAGTAACTCAATATAAGCACCGGAAAGCAGGGTATTCAAACCTGAGACCCCTTCCCGACCAATTTGTGGTTTTACCACCCAAAAGACCGTGCCTTTATTGAGTAGTTTAACCATACCGTCATTCAAACGTGCGGTAATAACCACTTGCTTCAGGTCATCACTCAGGGTAACGCTCTCTACCATACCAATGCCGACGTTACGACTCTTAATTGCCGTTTTACCCGCCTCAATACCCTCTGCATTGGAGGTAATCAGAGTAACAACAGGCCCCTGAGTACTAAAATGGTAAAAAAGGATCCAGGCACCAATCAGTACCGTCACAATCGGAATAATCCACACCGGTGACCAGCGCTTTATTTTTTCAACTTTTGCTACGTCCTGATGACTATCCTGCACGCTCAGGCTCCTTATTGGTTAATCATTTTTTTACGATCCCACAAAAGACGGGGATCAAACATCATAGCCGCAATCATGGTTAGAATAACCACCATAGCAAACAGCACTGCGCCAACATCAGGATAGATGCTCATCAATCGCCCCATTCGAACCAGCGCAGACAAAACCCCTATCACAAATACATCTATCATTGACCATCGACCAACAAACTCAACCACTTCATACAGATAATGCATTTTTTCGCGGTCCAGTTTGTTGCCTGCCTTTCCAGCTCCGGAAGCGTCATAACACAGCCAGCCGATAGCCATTATTTTTAAAGTAGGAACCATAATACTGGCGATAAATATCACTAACGAAACGGGATAGGAACCATCCTCCCAGAGAATAATGACACCAGAAATAATATTGGATGCCATTGGGTTCCCTAAAACTTCGGTCACCATGATAGGCAAGATATTGGCAGGTATGTAAAGCATAATGGATGTCACTAATAATGCGAGAGTCCATTGCAAACTATTGCGGCGCCTGGCATATCCGACGGTATGGCAACGCGGACATTGGTGTTCATCCATAGGTAAAATCGCCATACAGCATGGGCAAGATCTTAACCCTTGCTCCATACCGGACATGCCAAGCCGAGGTGTTTGATGTAACTCCGGTGCCGACTGAATTGATTGCCATAGCCAGTAACGATCCAGGCACTGAAATGCACGTACCTGAAGCAAACAAAACAGACAATAAGGTACAAAACTTGGGCCAATACCAATATCACCATAAGCCATTAATTTTACAAAACTTACTAACACCCCAACCAGAAAGATCTCCACCATACACCAAACTTTGGCAAGATAGATAACCCGTCCCATAATCACTTTCAGCCGATAAGGCAGCCTGACCTTCAGGCACAGCAAAATGATGGCAACCATACAAAATGCCGGGATTAGCTGAACAAAAATAATAAATAATGTCGCCAGACTGGCGTAATCGTCACTCACCATTGCTTCCGGTATTGCCATCAGCTTAATCTGATTGTAGATACCTGAAACTTGCATATTGATGAATGGAAACAGGTTGGCGAAAACCAACATGATGAGTGCACTGATAGCACAACTGACCGGTTGTAAGACAGGTTCTACCCACAGAGCACTTAACGTAGTGTGACAACGTGGGCAAACGGCTTTATCTCCCTGCTTAATCTCAGGAAGTTTGACCATCCAGTCACATTGTGGGCATAACACCAACTTATCGTTAGATTTTTCTACCGTTACTGCATCGCCATGGGTCTGTTTGATATTTACCCGTGGCAGTGATGCATGGGAACAACCCGCATCAGTACACATTACTACCACCTTTTATCATTCAGAAAGAACACCCATTAGCACACTCAAGTATAATCCATTAAATTGAAACATATCTTCAAACAGGGTTGATAAATACTTTATTAACTATCAATTTGAATAATATATTTATCATATTATTCATTTTTTCTGTTAATAAAGTTTTTTGAAAAATCCATTTTATTTTATCAACCATCTGTTTTTAAAGTATTTAATACAGATTACATTCTAAGTCATCCATTTTTCTGAGATTCTAATTCTTCCCAGCGCAAAAATGCCTCTTCAAATTCTTGTTCTTTTGTTGCCAAATCCATCAGTACTTTTTGCGTGACTTCATGGGGTTGATTAAAGAACGAAGCGTCACTTACTTTAGCCTGAAACTCAGCAACCTCAGCCTCCAATTGCTCTATTTTGGCGGGTAATCCTTCCAGTTCACGCTGTTGGTTGTAGCTTAGTTTATTGTTAGTACGTTTCTTTTCTTCCACTTTTTGTGCTACAGGTTTAGATTCCGTAGCTGAGACAGGTGTCCGCAATTCTTTAGCATTTGCCTGTTGATGATGAGCATCGAAATAACCACCAACATACTGTTTAATTACACCCTGCCCTTCAAAAATCCAGCAGTCAGTTACTGAGTTATCAACAAATTGTCTATCGTGGCTGACCAGCAATACGGTGCCACTGTAATCATTTAGTAACTCTTCCAACAGCTCCAACGTTTCAATATCCAGATCGTTGGTTGGTTCATCGAGAATCAATAGGTTACTGGGTTTCAAAAACAGGCGAGCCAGTAGCAGGCGGTTACGCTCTCCTCCGGACAACGCTCTCACCGGAGTCATGGCGCGCTTTGGATGAAACAGAAAGTCTTGCAGATAACCTAATACGTGACGGGAACGACCATTAACCATCACTTCCTGTTTACCATCCGCCAGGTTATCAATAACGGTTTTATCCGGATCTAACTCAGCCCGATGCTGATCGAAATAGGCCACTTCCAGTTTAGTCCCGCAGCGTACTTTGCCACTGTCTGGCTGTAACTGTTGTAGCATCAACTTCAATAAGGTGGTTTTGCCGCAGCCATTTGGGCCAATCAGGGCGATCTTATCTCCGCGCTGAACCTGAACTGAAAAATCTTTTACCAGCGTTTTGCCGGCCACGCTATAACTGACATTTTCCAGTTCAAAAATGATTTTCCCTGAACGCAGTGACTCTTCCACCTGCATCTTCGCTGTACCCATGGTATTACGGCGAGCTGCATGTTCATTACGCATCGCTTTCAATGCCCGAACACGCCCTTCATTACGGGTACGACGCGCTTTAATCCCCTGGCGGATCCAAACTTCTTCTTGAGCCAGCCGGCGATCAAACTCTGCATTTTGCAGTTCTTCAACCCGCAGTGCCTCTTCCTTTCCTTCCAGATAAAGATCGTAATTACCGGGCCAGGACACCAGTTTACCGCGATCCAAATCAACAATACGGGTTGCCATACTGCGAATAAATGAACGGTCATGGGAGATAAAGACAATGCTGCCATCAAACTCTTTCAAAAACTCTTCCAGCCAGGAGATGGTTTCGATATCCAGATGGTTAGTTGGCTCATCAAGCAGCAATACATCAGGAGAAGAAACCAACGCACGAGCAAGCGCCGCTTTACGTAACCAACCACCAGATAATGATGACAATGGCGCATCGGCGTCTAATTCGAGCTTAACCAGCACAGCTCGAATATGGCTATCAATCAGCCAGCTTCCCTGATGTTCCAACATCTCTTGCAGACTGGCTAATCTCTTCAGGTTTTGCTCACTGGGATCGCTACCCACCAGTTGAGACAGATGATGATACTCTTTTAACTGTGCTGCCTGCTTTTCCACACCTTCGGCTACAAAATCAAAGACGCTCCCTTCCACATTACGAGGAGGATCCTGTTGCAGACGAGCGACTACGATATCCTGCTCAAATACCAGTTGCCCATCGTCTAACGGCACTTCCCGGTTCAGAATTTTTAATAACGTAGATTTACCCGCACCATTGCGCCCAACCAGACAAACACGTTCGCCGGGCTCAATATGCAGCTCGGTATTATCCAATAGTGGTGCATCACTGAATGACAGCCATGCACCTGACATATTAATTAAAGACATCTGTTACTTTTCCTCACCGGCGTGAGACACCAGCCAGCAATTATGAATTTGTCGGTTACGGGCAAAATCGACAGACAACGTTTTTTCGGAAATCTCTTGTGCACTCAGCTTCAATTTAGCTAAGCCGTCCATATCCATCTTAAAGCCACGTTTGTTGTTGGAGAACATAATGGTACCACCAGGACGCAGCATTCTTTTTAAATCAGCCATTAAAGCCAAATGGTCACGCTGCACATCAAAACTGTTTTCCATACGTTTAGAGTTTGAGAACGTGGGTGGATCGATAAAGATCACATCAAACTGTTCATTCGTTTCATGCATCCAACCCAGACAATCTGCCTGAATCAACCGGTGCTGTCTGCCTACCAAATCGTTAGCCCGCAGATTGCGTTCTGCCCATTCCAGATAGGTGCGTGACATATCAACTGTGGTGGTGGTACGTGCACCGCCAATGCCAGCATGTACGCTGGCGGAGCCGGTATAGGCAAACAGGTTAAGAAAATCTTTACCACGACTCATCTGTCCTAACATCCGACGTGCAATACGGTGGTCAAGAAACAGGCCAGTATCCAGATAGTCTGTCAGGTTAACCCACAATTTAGCGCCAAACTCATTAACCAGGAAAAAATCGCCCTTCTGCGCCAGTTTTTCATACTGACTTTTACCTTTTTGTTTCTCACGAACTTTTAAAATTAATGCGCTGGCGGGTAATTCAAGAACCGCCAATGTGGCATTGATAGCATCGAACAGGCGTTGACGTGCTTTTTGCGGGTCTACTGTTTTTGGTGGTGCGTATTCCTGTAAAACATATTTGCTGCCGTAACGATCGAGCGCCAGATTATATTCAGGTAAATCAGCATCGTAGAGACGATAACATTCGATACCTTCCTGCTTCGCCCACTTCTCCAGTTTTTTCACATTTTTTCGCAGCCGGTTAGCAAAATCTGCCGCAATTTGTACTGACTGCTCACCGTTTTTCTCACCATCTGCCCCTGCGGAATGATCGCCCGGTAATACGCTTCTTTCACTATTCTCAGCCAGAGAGTAGTTTTTCTGCACGCAGTCCAGTGGACCATTCTTAGCTTTAAACTGACGTCCTGCCCGCAGTTGCAAACAGCTTAGCAGTTCTGGTGATGCACTAAATAAAGAGAGGTTCCAGCCACCAAAATCGCGCTTCATTATCTGCCCCAGCGCACTATGTAAAGCAATCAGCGCCGGTTCACTATCCAGACGTTCACCATATGGAGGGTTACTGAGTACCGTTCCTTTTTGATCTGCCGGTAATGGGTTGGTCAAACGCGTCAGTTCCTGAGTTTCGAACTGAATCAGACTGGCAACACCGGCCCGACGAGCATTGTTCTTAGCAATCTCAATGACCCGACGATCGTGATCATAACCAAAGAAGCGTGATTGCGTTTTATTGATGCCACGACTGGCTCTAACCTGTGCTTCTGCCAGCAATTCACGCCATAGCTCAGCATTATGTCCAAGCCATTGATTAAAACCCCAGTAATCACGACGCAAACCCGGAGCAATATCCGCAGCTACCATAGCCGCTTCAATCAATAAGGTGCCGGAGCCGCACATAGGATCAACCATTGGCGTTTCTGCCTGCCAGCCAGAGCGCATCACTATCGCTGCCGCCAGGTTTTCTTTTAATGGAGCCTGACCCGCCATATCGCGGTATCCACGCTGATGCAAACCATCACCACTTAAATCGATGGCAATATTGGCACGATCTTTTTGTAAATAGACATTAATCCGAATATCGGGCTGTACCTTCGCCACATCCGGACGTTGTTGAACTTTACGCGTGAAGCTATCAACAATGGCATCTTTTACTTTCAGAGCACCATACTGACTATTACGAATCTCTTCGTTGGTACCGGTGAAATTAACGGCAAAGGTTTTATCAACCCCAAACAGGGAAGGCCAGTTAATGGCATTAACACCAAGATACAGATCCATATCGCTGTATACGCGGAACTCGCTTAACGGCAACAGAATGCGTGAAGCTAACCGGCTCCACAGCAAACTGGTATACATCAGGCGCTCGTCACCTTCAAAATGCACACCACCCTGCACCACTTTACAGGCACTTGCCCCCAGCGCTTCCAGCTCAGTTTTTAATAATTCTTCCAGCCCACGCGCCGTACTGGCAAACAGAGAGATCATAAGGTTACACCGCATAATAAAAATAGTGGTGCATTATAGCCAATCCATGCGCTTTGTCATAAAGTTACCCTCTATTAATTAGTGAAATCTCGAATCACCGCCGTTCAGTGCCGATACTCCTCAGGTTACATATTTATTTATGCTGCCATATCATATCGTTAGCTTCTGGCGTTGGTGAGCTTCACCTGCTATCAATGGAGTTGTTACGTGGTTACTCTTTCTCGTTTATATGTACATCCGGTTAAATCAATGAGAGGTCTGGAGCTTTCTCATGCCCAGGTTTGTGAAAGCGGTCTGGCATTTGACCGTATTTTTATGGTGACCGAGCCGAATGGAACATTTGTTACCGCCCGACAATATCCACAGCTAGTGCGTTTTATTCCAGCCTTACTGATCAATGGCATATCTATTACTGCGCCTGACGGGCAAAGCAAAATGGTAGGCTTTAGCGACTTTTCTCAAAATCTTTCTCCAACCGAAGTTTGGGGAAACCATTTTACGGCCCATATTGCGCCTGACAGTATCAACCAGTGGCTAAGCGGCTATTTAAACAAGGAAGTACAGCTTCGCTGGGTAGGCCCTGAGCTTACTCGTCGGGTAAAAAATCGTCCTGAAGTCCCCCTCTCTTTTGCCGATGGTTTCCCATACTTGCTGATCAATGAGACTTCATTTCAGGTGCTACAATCGCGCTGCCCGGGCAGTATTGTGATTGAGCAATTCCGTCCAAATCTGATTATTCGCGATGCCGCACCATTTGCGGAAGATAGCTGGCAAACCATTCGTATTGGTGAGGTTATATTTGATTTAGTTAAACCCTGCAGTCGCTGTGTTTTAACCACCGTAAATATTGAAAATGGTCGTAAACATCCTCAGGGTGAACCTTTACGCACCCTCCAACAATTCAGAACCGCAGAAAATGGCGACGTGGATTTTGGTCAGAATATGATTGCCCGAAATCATGGCGTTATTCGTTTAGGTGATTCAATTGAAGTACTGGCGACCCATCCTGCCAGAGTCTATAAATCCAAAGACCCTGTGGAAGTGCTTGAGCCTGAGCAAGTGGAACCAAAAGATGTGGTGATCAGCTACGGTGAGCACACCTTTATTGGTAATAATCAGCAGGTATTGCTGGAACAGCTAGAACAAAACGGTATTCAGATTCCCTACTCTTGTCGGGCGGGTATATGTGGGTGCTGTAGAATCAAACTGGAAACGGGAGAAGTCAGTGCCATGAGAAAAGGTGCAATAAAAAGAGATGGCTCAGTCCTTGCCTGTAGTTGCATACCAAAAGGCAATATCAAACTAGCTTAATCATTTAAGCTAGTTTGGTTATACCGCTTGTGCGAGTAGATAATCCGGGGAAGAATCCTGACTAATGATACTTACGGCACTCATTCTGTCGTGCATCACTTTAATCGCATCACCCAGTTGCAGAGCTTTACCAGAGAGCGCCAGATAAGGCTGAGCCACCAGACACAGGCTGGCGTTCTCTCCAGCATCAACTACCAGCAATAATACCGTTTCACCACTATCAATCAGGGTAACGGCGACTATTTCGTTATTCTGAGGCTGTAATTCCACCTTCTGCTGAACAAAATACCAACTCTTCGGCATTAATGGTTTTAAAAAACGATAAGCCGTCAGCGCATTCAAATTTAATTCCGCACGCTGATCGTTAGTTAAAGGTAAGCAACGGCAGCGTTCTTCTAATTCAAAAAATAGCGCGGCATCATCAACACAAAATGCGGATTCGGTAAACGCATCAGGCGTCAACATTTTGGCCGGGAACCGAGAGCGGAAAATCATGTCATTAGATAAATCTAACATTAACCGATCGTGTTCATCGTCAAAATACCAGCGCCAGTTATCATCTGGCTTAATCCTCATTACACTTTCCTTAAACTATGAAGCTTATTTAATTCAATCTTTATCCCGGATAACGTCCACTATTATCTAATTAATCGAATAAAGATTCTGATAATTATGACTAACAATATAAACGCAATCACAAACGTTTAAAATATAGAACAACCGGGAGGAAAAATAAACCCCCGGTGATCAATTAATAAGAAATAAGATTAAATATGTGTGAGAATTTCTTTCACTAGCCCCGGACCTTTATAAATAAAGCCGGAATATATTTGGATTAATGAAGATCCTGCTTCGAGTTTCTCTCTGGCAGAAGTTAATGAATCTATTCCACCTACGCCAATAATAGGCAGTTTCCCTTTAAGTTCTGTGGATAAACGACGAATGATTTCAGTACTGCGAAGCTGTAAAGGGCGACCACTTAATCCGCCAGATTGATCGCTATTAATTAGCCCATCGACTAATTTCCGATCTAATGTAGTATTGGTTGCAATAACACCATCAATATTGTGTCGAATTAAACTATCAGCAACCTGGATCAATTCTTCTTCAGAAAGATCCGGAGCGATCTTAACGGCTATTGGAACATATTTGGCATGACGTTTTTCTAATTCAATTTGCTTATTCTTAATGGCCGCTAATAGATCATCCAACGCCTCACCATATTGTAATGTTCTCAACCCAGGTGTATTTGGAGAAGATATATTTACCGCAATATAACCTGCATATGGATATACTTTATCCATACAAATCAAATAGTCATCTTTGCCCTGCTCTACTGGTGTAACTTTATTCTTTCCAATATTTACACCGATAATTCCATCAAAGCGTGTTTTTTTAATATTCTCGACCAGATTATCAACGCCAAGATTATTGAATCCCATTCGGTTGATCAATCCTTCCGCTGCCACGATCCGATATAACCTTGGTTTCTCATTACCTGGCTGTGGTTTTGGCGTAACCGTACCAACTTCAATGGATCCAAATCCCATTGCACCTAACGCGTCAATACATTCACCATCTTTATCCAGCCCTGCAGCTAATCCTAATGGGTTTTTAAAATTAAGCCCCATGCAACTAACCGGTTTATTGGGAACAGATTGGCGAATAAGACATTGCAATGGCGTACCGTTAACACGGCGAAGTAAGCGAAAGGTAAATTCATGTGCCTGCTCTGGATCGAGCTGAAACAATGCTTTTCTGATGAAAGGGTAAAACATACTCCTCCTTAAAAACCTGCCCAAAATGACAACTCACGCAGCCCGATGGGATTGGTTTTTAGTCCGGGCTATCGACCGGAGACATATTATTCAGCATTGGCCTGCTAAAAGAAATGATCAATTACAGGAAATCGGGCATTTATGCGTAAAACATGTATAAAAAAACCGGCATAATAGCCGGCTTTTCTGATTAAATGGATTATTCACCATTTAGCGTTTTACTGATCTTCTCAAATAAATCGCCGGAGAGATTATCCAGTTTTGTCAATTTTTCCAACGCATTACGCATTAATTCCTGACGATGTTGGTCGTAACGACCTAGACGAATTAATGGCTCAATCAAGCGTGAAGCAACCTGTGGGTTTTTCTGATTCAGTTCAGTCAGAATTTCAGTTAAAAATACATACCCACTACCATCCTTAGCATGGAATGCAGATGGATTCGTAGAAGCAAAAGCGCCAATTAATGAACGAATTCGGTTTGGATTATTCATGCTAAAAGAGCGATGACTCAATAATGCTTTAATATTGTTAAGCACTGCGTTATCCGGACTGCTGGCCTGCAATATAAACCATTTATCCATCACCAAACCATCCTGATGCCAACGCTCATCAAATATCTGCATTAATTTATCGCGACACGGTAATTGTGCGGCAACCGCTGCGGATAATGCCGCTAAAGCGTCGGTCATATTATTAGCCTGATGATACTGTTGGCTAATAAGATTATTGGCAAACTCTGTTTCGGTAAATGCTAAATAGCCCAAACAAGTATTACTTAATGCTCGTTTGGCGATATCACTGTGTTCAATACGATACTCATCGGTTCTGTTAGCTAAATAAACCGCCAGCCATTCATCCTGCATTTCTTGAGCGAAACAGTTAACTAATTCACCTCTGACCTGATGAATAGCGTCAGGATCGATAATATCAAAAAGTTCTGACATCTCATTTTCTGACGGCAAGCTTAATATCAGCGCAGCCAGTGCTGGATCTAATCGATCGCTTAATAAAATGGCTCGGAAAGCATCAATCACATGCAGAGGTAACTCAAACACCTCACCTTTCTGCAACCGAGTAACATTTTCTTTTATATATTTTGCCAGCAGCATTTGTGCTGCATCCCAACGGGAAAAATCGTTGGTGGAATGCTGCATTAAAAATGCCAGTTGCTTATCTGTGTAGGGATAATCCAGCTTAACCGGTGCAGAAAACTCTCTTAATAAAGAAATGATTGGCTGCTGTGGCACTCGCTCAAATACCAGAGTTTGTTCAGCCTGAGTAATATTCAGCACTGAATTTACTGGTTTCCCTGCTGAATATAACGGAATGACTTCGCCACTATCGGCATACAGTTCAATACTCAATGGAATATGTAACGGTAATTTTTCCGCCTGATCCTGTGTTGGTGGCGTAAACTGGCTAACGGTTAAAGTATATTGCTGCGTTGTACTGTCATAACTGTCGCGTACTGTTAGCTGTGGTGTTCCTGACTGGCTATACCAGCGACGGAATAACGTTAAGTCGATACCGGATGCATCTTCCATCGCCTGAACGAAATCATCACAGGTAGCTGCACTACCATCATGACGTTGGAAATAGAGCTTCATTCCCGCCTGAAATTTCTCTTCTCCCAACAAGGTATGCATCATACGGATCACTTCCGATCCTTTTTCATACACTGTCAGGGTATAGAAGTTATTCATCTCAATGACTTTATCCGGACGAATTGGATGCGCCATTGGGCTAGCATCTTCCGCAAATTGTGCTCCGCGCATAACGCGAACTGAATCTATACGATTCACTGCGCGAGAACCCAGATCGGAACTGAACTCCTGATCGCGAAAAACAGTTAACCCTTCTTTCAGGCTAAGCTGGAACCAATCCCGACAGGTAACCCGGTTTCCTGTCCAGTTATGGAAATACTCATGCCCGATGACCGATTCAATGTTCAAATAGTCTTTATCAGTGGCGGTTTCTGCCTTAGCCAACACATATTTGGAGTTAAATACGTTTAGCCCTTTATTTTCCATCGCTCCCATATTGAAGAAATCAACGGCAACGATCATATAAATATCTAAGTCATACTCCAAACCAAAACGTTGCTCATCCCACTTCATGGAGTTTTTCAGCGAGGTCATTGCCCAGTCGGCGCGATCGAGATTTCCACGATCGACAAACAGCTCCAGTGCCACACTTCTGCCAGAACAGGTAATAAAAGTATCTCTTAATACGTCAAAATCACCGGCCACCAACGCAAACAGGTAACAAGGTTTAGGGAAAGGATCTTGCCATTGCACCCAATGACGTCCATCCTCCAAATCCCCTTGATCAATGCGATTACCATTTGATAATAAATAAGGGTAAGCCTGCTTATCCGCCACAATACGCGTAGTAAAACGCGCCAGAACATCCGGACGGTCGAGATAATAGGTGATATGACGAAAACCTTCGGCTTCGCACTGGGTACACAATGCCTCACCAGAAAGATATAACCCTTCCAGAGCACTGTTAGCGGCAGGATGTATTTCATTAACAATCTTCAGCGTGAAGTTATCCGGCAGTTGCTCTAATACCAGTTTCCCTTCCTGCTGCTGATAGTGAGTCCAGGGCGTATCATTTACGCTGATAGAGATTAGGGTCAGATTTTCACCATCTAATACTAATGGTGCGCCTTTATCTCCCTGACGTTGAACCTGACTGATAGCCGTTACCTGAGTAGTTTCTGAGGCTAAATCAAAGGATAAATCAATGTCGGTGATAGTGAAGTCAGGTTTGCGGTAATCCTGACGGTACTTAGCTTGTGGTTTCTGGGTCATAAAAAACCTATATAAGAAAGACAATGTTGTTCAATTAATTTATCAATTGAGTCTATGCTTCTTAACAATCAGATGCAAAACTCCAACCGGCTAAACACGAAAAATAATCATTTTCTTCACTAACAATATTCAGTATTGTGCCTGACTGAATAAAAAGTCAGAGTGGAAACCGCATATTTTCTGGATTTATTAACCTGACATTAAGTGTGAAAAATTTAAATTTATTTATATATCAATAAATTAAAAAGTTCAAGATTAAAAAAACAAACGTTAAAAAACTACAAAAACAACTTTTCACTACATTTATATTAATCAGTTACATTCCATTTTAAACTGCCAATCCTCGTTTTTTTCTCTTTTTAATGATTGATGTAAGGCTAGTTGATAAGATATTTAAAAAACTAATAAGGGGAAAAAGTGAAAAAGTTATTTTTACTTCTGGCGTTAACAGGATTGGTCGGATGCCAAACTGTCACGGATATGAGAACACAAGGACCATATGCTGAATACTCTAGCGCTAAAGATGCTAAGTCGCTAGCCACATGTATTATGGCCGGATGGGAAAAGGAACCGTTAGTTATTGGCCAAGCTTTTGATGCTGCGATCAATTTGATTGATGGTGGCTACTCAGTTTATACCCCCAATTATGCTGAAGTTGCTGATGTTTATGAGGCTAAAAATGGTTCACTCATTAAATACTATTTACAACGTGGTGGGGCTATGACAACGCAATCTCGGATAGATAAGAGAACAAATACAGTTACTTCTTGTTTATAGAAATTTTTAGTATTCATAAGTTTGTTAACATAAAAATGCTCTCTATTTAGAGAGCATTTTACTTCTAACTGAATACCACGCCCTATGGACGTAGTTATCGCTTTTCTGCTCTACCAGTAAGGCTATTCATGGTAAAACCCGAATTTATTATCCCTACAACTAAATAAAGATTTAACCATGAGTAGATTTCAAAAAACATCGCATGCGCTATGTCATTGTCAATATCATTACCTAAATAGCAAAATGATCTTAATACAAAAAAAGCATCGCGGCTCTTTGCTTGTTTAATATCAATCAGAATATTTTACACTAGTATTAATCTTCTGCATGCTACGCCGATAATTTGACCATTTTCTTCTCAAAAAACTATTAGCAGGATACTCAACTAACTTATATAGAATAATAGACAATACGACACATAATAAAAATATAGATAAGGAAAACAAAATTACGAATATTATCCCTTTACCTACAGGGTTAAAAATATGAATAGCATTTAATAAAATTATTTGATGAACCATATAAAACGAGAATGAAGAGTCCCCCAAAAGAAGAAGATACTTATTATCAAGCATCTTCGATATAAAACCATTACAAAGAGAGAATGCACATACAATTAACGTCATAGGAATAATAAATATCAAATCATATCGATAGTTCATAGGAATATTATACGTAGTAACAGTAATAATTATTGTTAAAATAACTATTATTGAAAATACTTGAAACAACCCTCCCTGTGTATAACTCAACTTTATCTTTCCTGATGAATAGAGCTTATAAGAAAGCATACCAAAAATAAAATCAGACAGCCTGAAAAATGGGTTAATATACAACAACCAGTGTTCAGGAAAGAGGTTGAAACCATGAATGGAAAAATATATATTCAAAGCAAGTATGAATATTAATATGATTACTACAGCCCTCGTATTTAACATTACTAAGACGCAAAATGAGATATAAAAAAACAGCTCCGAAGATATACTCCATGACACAGAATTCAATGAAAAATAATATACTTGATTTGGAAAAAATGACTGAGTTAATGTTATGTTACTTATAAAAACAAACAAATTAAATTCATAATTATTCATTAAGAAATAAGAAATAAGAAATAAGAAAAAAATATAAAAACAATCAATGTAACAATGTGAATAGGGTAAAGTCTAAACAACCTAAATGCCATAAAGTCCTTTTTATCTAAACCTTTATTGCGATAGCCACTGAAACTATACGAAATAATAAACCCTGATAATACATAAAAGAATGTAACTCCAATATACCCATTAAATAAGTATTTATTGAAAAATGGAAAGCCATATTCTTTGAAGTCAGAGATATAAGATATAAATAACTGCGCCTAATAGTAGATCACCGAATGGAACTCAATCCGGTTTGAGCGATCTGATCAATCGCCAAAAAGAACATATCGCCAACCGGACTGAGTTATGCCGATCATAGCACCGATACCCAGAAATGAACGACGTCAGATGGAAAAAATTGTCCATAAAACAACAGACAAAAACCATTCCAGACGTCTCATGGCCATGCTGATGTTACATCGTGGTGAATCACTCAGTTATGTCGCTAAAAACCTGTGTGCAGCACGTTCCTCCGTCGGTCTGGATTCACTGGTTCACACTATTTGGCATCGAAGGCCTGAAAAGTCTTCCGCCCGGACGCCCAAAAAAGTGGCCTGTTGAGGCGATGATGCGCATGCTCAATTTACTTGTTGAGCGCTCTGCACAGGACTTCGGATATCTGCGGTCACGGTGGAGTACTGAGATGCTAACGATTGAAATTAATAAACTATTTAATTCAACTTTGCATCCAGGAACGATCCGTCGCTGGCTACCTGAAGGTGGGATTGTCTGGCGCAGGGCAGCTCCGACATTACATATTCGCGATCCCCTCAAAGATGAAAAACTGGCAGCGATTAATGAAGCATTAGAAAAAAACTGCGCTGACCATCCCGTCTTTTACGAGGATGAGGTGGATATCGATTTGAATCCCAAAATAGGCGCTGACTGGCAGAAAAAAGGACAGCAAAAACGAATCCCTACGCCGGGAAAAAATGAAAAGCATTACCTTGCCGGAGTACTTCATGCGGGAACGGGCAGAGTGGACTACGTCAGCGGGACAAGTAAGAACTCAGGTCTATTTATCAATATGTTACGAAAGTTGAAAAGTACATATCGCAGTGCAAAAACAATTACGCTAATCGTTGATAATTACATCATTCACAAGAGCAAAAAAACGTTGAAATGGTTGGAGGATAATCCGAAATTTACTGTTATTTATCAGCCAATTTACTCTCCGTGGGTAAACAAAATAGAACTCTTATGGTTGGCCTTGCACGAGACCATCACGCGCAATCATCACTGCAGAACAATGTGGCAATTATTGAATAATGTCAGACAATTTATGAAAGCCGCTTCACCTTTCCCGGGCAACAAACATGGGCTAACGAAAGTGGAGCGGTATTAGGCGCAGTTATTTATGATGAAAAAAAACAGCTACCGCAGCAAAAAAACGAAGAGACGTTAAGCTATTTATTTTTTGTGCTGCACTATTTTTCACTTCTACACCCTTTCCTTATACATAACTTCGTTAAGACAACATTATAGCTTAACCATTAATTTCCCCATAATCATATCAGTTTCAGTTAAATGCCAATTAAAAAGTAACAATCAGAAAGCCATCAATTACCTGTCATTATTATCAATCTGCACAGAAGACAAACCATTATTTGAGTACACCTGAAGAGACAAATCAGTCTATCTTCCTTTCAGGATACTCATTGGGTTTCCATTCTTATAACTACTAATACTATTCTGAGCGAACATAACCGCTGTGGCGTGAGTTACGTGATACGTTTTAGCGATAATGTGAAAGAATTAGTGGTAAAATTAGTTTTTTCATTAACTCTTCCAGAAAAGCTAATAAAGTTGTAGCTTCTCTGTCTACTTCATTCTCTGACATCAGAGATAAAGTAAAAATGAAAAGGGATGAGATGACGATTCTGCATCATTTCATGAAATTCGCAGTTTATCTGTCAGATTGTGTAGTGAGCATCCTGATAAAAAGTTTGCTCAAAAGCTTCTTAAAGATAAGTTATTATCCATTGCGAATAAGTATCAGGACGTTAGAGTAAACGAATGGAACGAGGTGAAATGATTTCAAACTATTTTGAACTTTCGGTTATATGCCATTGATTTATATAACCGTTTTATTTAATTGAATATTGAAGGTATACTCTCCGGATATTTCAGTGCGTCACCTAATGAGAAAACAGTAACCGCAACATGAAACAACAGGCAACCCCCATCCTTACGTCATTATTAGATACTGATGCTTATAAACTGCATATGCAGCAGGCGGTTTTCCATCGTTATCGTAATACCACTGTGATCGCGGAGTTTCGCTGTCGCAGCGAAGACCTTCTGGGTGAATATGCAGATGAAATCCGCCAACAGATATCATTAATGCGTGATTTGGCATTAACTGAAGATGAGTACCAGTATCTGACCTCTCTGCCCTTTTTCCAGCAGGACTATCTCGACTGGTTAAAAACTTTCCGTTTTAATCCGGCTCAGGTGCAGGTAAGTAATGAAAAAGGTCGACTAAAGGTTCGTATTACCGGGCTGTGGTATGAAACTATTCTTTGGGAAGTTCCCCTGTTGGCGGTAATTAGCGAAACCATACATCGTCACAGAACACCTGATATCGGTACCGAACAGGCCATTTCGCATTTAAAACAGAAATTGACCCGTTTCCGTCAGGATTATGCTGATGTCGACCTGTCACAATTCAGAATATCTGATTTTGGTACTCGCCGTCGTTATAGCAAAGCAGTTCAGCAGGATATTGTAAACCTGTTACAACAAGAATTTTCGCCGTATATGGCAGGCACCAGTAATTATGATCTGGCTCGTCGCCTGAATCTTTCGCCAATAGGAACCCAGGCTCATGAGTGGTTTCAGGCTTTTCAACAAATAAGCCCGGTACTGGCCAATAGTCAGCGTGCTGCATTGCAGGGTTGGCTGGATGAGTATCCGGATCTGTTGGGAATCGCTCTTACAGACTGCATTACCATGGATGCGTTCTTACGTGATTTCGGCATTCAGTTTGCCAGCCAGTATGAAGGGCTACGACATGACTCTGGCGATCCGTTTGAATGGGGCGAGAAGGCCATTGCTCACTATCAAAATCTGGGAATCGATCCATTAACTAAAATGTTAGTGTTCTCTGATAATCTTGATTTGGATAAAGCGGTGGCGCTGTACAAACGGTTTCATACCCGCGTTAAGCTGGTCTTTGGTATCGGTACTCGCCTGACCTGCGATATACCCGACGTCAGCCCACTGAATATCGTCATAAAACTGATTCAATGTAATGGCAAACCTGTAGCAAAACTATCAGACAGCCCGGGAAAAACCATCTGTCAGGATAAAGCGTTTGTTAAAGCATTACATAAAGCCTTCAATTTACCACTGGTGAAACGAGGCAATTAATTCGCCACATTAATGTGGTAAATGAAAAGAAAAGCCGCCTTTCTATTGTAAAAAGGCGGCTTTTTTTAGTACCTTTATCAATTACCCCGGCATTCAATAGGCCATCACGCTAAAAGTACTTCTATTTTTAAGCGAATGTCCGATGTTGTATGGCGGAGATTGCTGTTTTCTGGATGCCAGTTAACATGCAGAAAGTAATTAAGTGTCAGGTCGCAATGAATACCAAGCATCCTGAAATAAAATTCAAATAATTTAACATCATAAGAGAGAAATTTATGAGCGTAGTGCCTGTAGTCGACGTACTGCAAGGCCGTGCTGCGGTTGACAGCGAAGTCACCGTACGCGGTTGGGTACGTACCCGGCGTGATTCTAAAGCCGGTATATCCTTTCTAACCGTTTATGACGGTTCGTGCTTTAATCCATTACAGGCCGTCATCAATAATTCTCTGCCTAATTATGAGAACGAAGTGCTACGTCTGACGACTGGCTGCTCTGTCGTTATTACCGGCAAAGTTACCGCATCACCAGGTGAAGGCCAATCCTTTGAATTACAGGCAACTGAGGTTCAGGTAGCTGGCTGGATTGACGATCCGGATACTTATCCAATGGCGGCTAAACGCCATACTATTGAGTATCTGCGTGAAGTGGCTCACCTGCGCCCACGTACCAATATTATTGGTGCCGTTGCGCGCGTCAGACACACGCTTGCACAAGCAATCCATCGTTTCTTTGACGAGCAGGGTTATTTCTGGGTATCCACGCCTATTATTACCGCTGCTGATACAGAAGGTGCCGGTGAGATGTTCCGTGTTTCTACATTGGATCTGGAAAACCTGCCGCGTAACGATAAAGGATTGGTTGATTTCAGCCAGGATTTCTTTGGTAGTGAGTCATTCCTGACGGTATCTGGCCAATTAAACGGTGAGACTTATGCCTGTGCGTTGTCCAAAATCTATACCTTTGGCCCAACGTTCCGTGCAGAAAATTCCAACACCAGCCGTCATCTGGCTGAATTCTGGATGGTTGAGCCGGAAGTTGCCTTTGCTAACCTGAACGACATTGCTGCACTGGCAGAAAGCATGCTGAAGTATGTTTTCAAAGCGGTTTTAGAAGAACGCGCTGATGACATGGCCTTCTTCGCAGAACGCGTAGACAGTGAAGCTATTTCTCGCCTGGAAAAATTTGTAACCTCTGACTTTGCTCAGGTTGACTATACCGATGCAGTCGAAATTCTGATTAATAGCGGTCAGAGCTTCGAAAACCCGGTAAGTTGGGGTATTGACCTGTCTTCTGAACATGAACGCTATTTAGCAGAGAAGCACTTTAAAGCGCCAGTGGTAGTTAAAAACTATCCAAAAGATATTAAAGCCTTCTATATGCGTATGAATGAAGACGGTAAAACTGTTGCGGCAATGGATGTTCTGGCTCCTGGCATCGGTGAAATCATTGGTGGTTCTCAGCGTGAAGAGCGTTTAGAACAGTTTGACCGCCGTCTGGCTGAGTTAGGCATGAATAAAGAAGATTACAGCTGGTATCGTGACCTGCGCCGCTACGGTACCGTGCCACATGCAGGCTTTGGTTTAGGTTTCGAACGTTTAATTGCTTATGTGACCGGAGTTCAAAACGTACGTGATGTAATTCCGTTCCCAAGAACCCCAAGAAACGTGTCTTTCTGATATCTACAGAAATTGACTAAATTTCACTCAAAAAACAAAAGGCCAGCAATTTTGGCCTTTTGTTTTTTAAAAATTAGATGCTTATCACAAAGTTCAATTACATTCACAATTGGAAATACCTATTTTCCGCTTGTAACTTCTTTAGGATATTAGTAGCATTTAAAGGCTAGATTAACTGCCTTGCGAATGAAAAACTGCGGGTGGCTTAAAAAATGGCATCAACGTTTACCAACTATAAAGTTGGAAGCAGTGGCAGATGTCAGACAACTCCAATGAGGGAAGTTAATAAAATGATGAAACGTAAAATTTTAGCAGTGATCGTACCAGCTCTGTTAGTTGCTGGTGCAGCAAACGCAGCGGAAGTGTATAACAAAGATGGTAACAAGTTAGACATTACCGGCAAGATTCAGGGTTCTCACTATTTCTCTGACGACAAAGGCAACGACGGCGACAAAACTTACGCTCGTTTCGGTCTGCGCGGTGAGACTCAAGTTAGCGATCAAGTAGTTGGTTATGGTTACTACCAAACCGAGCTGAACGCTAGCAAGCAAGAAAACAACGGTGGCAACACTCAAAAAACTCGTCTGGCATACGCTGGTATTAAAGCTGGTGATGCAGGTTCTTTCGACTACGGTCGTAACTACGGTGTTCTGTATGACATCGGCGGCTGGACTGACGTTCTGCCAGAATTCGGTGGCGACAGCTATCAACAAACTGACGTCTTCATGACTCAGCGTGCTGGTAACCTGGCTACTTACCGTAACAAGAACTTCTTCGGTATGGTTGATGGTCTGAACTTCGCTGTTCAGTATCAAGGCCGTAACGATTCTGGCGACCGTAACGGTTCTGACCGTAACGGCGACGGCTGGGGTCTGTCTTCTGTATATAACTTAGGTAATGGTCTGTCTTTAGGTGCTGCATACGCTTCATCTGACCGTACCGATCTGCAAACTGCTGATGGCCGTGGCGACCGCGCTAACGCTGCTACCGGTGGTATCAAATACGATGCGAACAACATCTATTTAGCAGCTATGTACAGCCAGACTTACAACATGACTCGTTTTGGCACCAGCAACAACTACGTTGCTAACAAAGCGCAAAACGTTGAAGTTGTAGCTCAGTACCAGTTCGATTTCGGTTTACAGCCATCTTTAGCTTACGTTCAGTCTAAAGGTAAAGACCTGAACTACGCTGGCTACGGCGACAGCCAGGACTTAGTGAAATATGTTGATGTTGGTGCTACTTACTACTTCAACAAAAACATCTCTACTAAAGTTGACTACAAAATCAACTTAATTGATGACAGCAAGTTCACTGATGCAGCTGGTATCTCTACTGATGATATCGTAGCTGTTGGTATCGTTTACCAGTTCTAATTCATCTTATTTGATGATATGCAAAAGGCACTCTTCGGAGTGCCTTTTTAATGTGCGAAATAAACTATTTGGCTAACCAGATGGTGTTGATTATTAGATTTTTCAATATATCCATCAGCTTTATAGTTTTAATTACTTTTTCATTCTAAACCATTGTCAAACTCAATAAATTAGCGTTACTCTGACTATACTTCTGCTTTTCTCAATTAATCTGATTCATGGAAGCCATCAACTATGTTTGAACATATTAAAGCTGCGCCCGCTGACCCGATATTAGGATTGGGAGAGCTGTATAACGCTGAAACCCGCCCAAGCAAAATTAACCTTGGTATTGGGGTATATAAAGATGAAACGGGCCAGACGCCGGTTCTTGAATGCGTAAAAAAAGCAGAGCAGTATCTGCTGGAAAATGAAAAAACCAAAAACTACCTTGGTATTGCAGGTATTCCTGCATTTGCCACTTGCACTCAGGAATTATTATTTGGTGCTGGTAGTCCGATTATTAGCGAGAAACGAGCGCGTACGGCACAAGCCCCAGGCGGTACCGGTGCATTACGTATTGCCGCGGATTTTATTGCCTCCAACACTGATGTGAAGCGCGTTTGGATCAGTAACCCTACCTGGCCAAACCATAAAAATATTTTTCAAGCTGCCGGATTAGAAACGCCAGAATACACTTACTATAACGCCGAACAACACGCTTTAGATTTCGACGGTATGTTAGCCAGTTTAGAACAAGCTCAGGCTGGTGATGTGGTACTGTTTCACGGTTGCTGTCATAACCCTACCGGAATAGATCCTACTGCTGAACAATGGCAAAAACTGGCTGAGCTTTCCGCAGCTCGCGGCTGGCTGCCACTGTTTGACTTCGCCTATCAGGGTTTTGCTAATGGTCTTGAAGAAGATGCTCAGGGCTTACGCCTGTTCGCCGCAACTCATTCAGAATTGATCGTTGCCAGCTCTTTTTCTAAGAACTTTGGCCTGTATAACGAACGCGTTGGTGCCTTTACTCTGGTTGCTACCGATAGCGAAACCGCTGAGCGTTCGTTTAGTCAGGTGAAGTCGGTTATTCGCGCTAACTACTCCAACCCTCCTGCTCACGGTGCTTCTATTGTTGCCACTATTCTGAGTAACCCTACTCTACGTGCGACCTGGGAACAGGAATTAACGGATATGCGCCAGCGTATTCATCGTATGCGCCAGCTATTTGTTAATACCCTGCAGGAAAAAGGCGCACAGCAGGACTTTAGCTTCATTATTCAACAAAATGGTATGTTCTCCTTTAGTGGTCTGACTCAAGAGCAGGTGCTACGTCTGAGGAGCGAATATGCTATCTATGCGGTGAACTCTGGCCGAATTAACGTTGCCGGGATGACGCTGGATAATATGGCTCCGTTGTGTGAGGCAATTGTCGCGGTGCTATAAGCCTGACCAGGTGTTTTATTCTGTTGATGGGTCAGTTAATGAAATAACTGGCCCATTATTTTTACTACTTTTCCGAAACTTTGGCATCAAGCACGACAAATAAGGCTGCCATTTTCTCTTGCAGGATAAATTGTAGTGACTCTTTTACTGGGGCCTCATCCAGTTTTACTACTGCTGTGATCAGGGCAAGGCACTGCTCTGCCAGTTCCAGCGGATCGTTTGAAGTGAGTTCAATTGAATTAAGCATGGCTGATTACCTCGCTTAACGGATAATCAGCCACGATCGGGTATCGTTTACCCGATCCGGATCGAAAATTGGATCTGATGGCGGGTATAAATTTAGGGGGAGTTTGGGTATGCTGTTTAGTAGCCATGATGTTACCTTTGATAACGTTGTGGTTAGAAACCCCGTAAGTGTTACCGCACTGCGGGGTTTTGCTTTTTGGCGGCGGGTAAACCCGCCTGCCCTGCAACAGTATATTTATACAGCGATTGGGTCAATTGGTGGGTTGGAGTTTCAATAAGGAGAATTTGGGATATTGGGGATGTATCGCAAAATGAGGTGGGTATTAACTTTAGTTGGTTAAAGATATCTCCCCCAATGGGGAGATATCATACCAGCTCACAGTTTAAAACCATCGGTAATTGTCTAAAAAATTTGGGGGTTACCCGGCTACCAAGTGGTAATTACCACTGAGAGTGCTCTAATTATGATAGAGATGAATGTCAATTTCTGACGATTTAAATGAAGATCCCAGCCTATAATGACTGGGAGCAAACACAACGTCCCCAATAGTACAGGTCACAGCCCACGACTTAAAATCAGTGGTAATTAGCTGAAAACTGCTGAATCAAGATCCGATAGAGCATAATTAATGTATTTTATCATTCCTCAACATCCTCGATAACCGGTATACAAGGCGATAAAAAATGATCTTTTTCTTTTTTTAAATTACCTCTAGCTAAAACAAAAACCTCAAATTCATTAGAAGCATCTGAGTTTTCATCATTTCTGATGTAAAGTAAACCATAAGAACCTATGGCAATTTTTGCAATATAATTATAAAGTTCAATAACATCTATTACATCCTGAGACAAATGATTTGTATTACCACTAACCAATAGCTGATTAGAACCATTAACCTCATTAAGCTTAATAAATCCTGGTGCATCATTCATTCTGTGACTTAATATAAATAAAGATAGTTCATCCAAAATCAAACGCATCTTATTTTCATCACTTTCATATGTAGAGTCACTTAATGATACCCAGCCGTAATATTCAATCATTTTATTTTCTTACCATTCTTATAGCTAAAATCACATGTAATTATTTAATAAATCAGGCACTCTTTTTCTACTTTACTACCAGCAGCAGGAAAGCATTGATACACAACAAGAACTATTGATTATCAGGCTGAGATAACTGTTTGATAAATTAATAAGATCCCAGCTCTTAGGCGAAAATATTGCTACTATTTATTTAGCTTTTTTAATAAACTCCTCTAAAACACATTTTACTGGTGAACTAGCTTTTTCTAATATAATTTCAGCCTTTGATAACAATTGTTCTTTTTTAGATTTATCCAAAGTTGATAAATCTAAAAATCTTAATGAATCAACACAAGTGATAAACAAATCCTTATCACTTGTATTAATAGTCTCTAAGACCACTTCTAGTTCATACGGATTATGTAAATCACCCAAACATTCTATGAGTCTTTTTTGCCAAAAAATAGGTTTAAGTTTTAGCTGTTTTAATAATAAATGCCAATCGCTATCACTAAATTGTTTAAGGATTTCAGTTGATTCTAAAATAGCACAATCATACCAATAATCCCCAGGCTCACTTTCTTGACTAAACTCAGAAATACAAGTATCAAATTTATGATAGCCAGCAATAATATCATTACCTTTTTTGATCATATCAATTTCTACTCCATTAACTGTTCCTCGATAAAGAGTATCACCAGTTGAAGTCCTTTGCCCTATAGGTTTAGTATTTCCAATTTTATTAACGGAATCAATAATATTCTTATCTGACCAATGTTCAGGAAATAATGCTCTCGTTTTTATTTTTGATAAATTTCCATCTTCAAACTGGGTTGTATATTTTACAATTTTGGTTCCATCTGGATTTACTTTTATAGTTTCTACTGCATATTTCGGATTAGCATCATTTATACTTGGAGAATGCCCTCCAATTATCTTATTTGAACCGGTAATCCGCTACCCCTCCAAAATTTTAGTTTCCATTTCAGGAGTTAACTTAGATAAAGAACTATTCGTACCCTTTCCTGCACCTTGTTCAACAACTGAACCTCCTTTTCCCTCTAGAAGGTAATATTTTCGCTGGTATCAATGCCCTTGATAATATTTCAGCTACATTTTCCAATACTTTTTGGTCGCCATTGGCAGCCTTTATTGCCATATCTTTAATTCCTTCCCACGCATCACCATTCATGACGGCGTCGAGAGTTTTTGCCGCCGCAGCATTTTTCTTGGTCAGATCGCTTTGTACCTGGCTACAGTAATCGTTTCCGGTTGCACACATCACCAGTAGAAGTGGTTCATCTCACTGAGTAAACCCAACCCTGAGCTTATTATCCTGCCAATAACTGCATGAAGTATATGTGCAAACGGATCAAAATCGCTCTGATAATGTGAGTTCACAGATATTTACCTACGGTATTGAGAACTGGCGGTTAAAATAACGAGCCCAGCCTATACCGGCTGGGGTATAAGATTGAAATTTCATGATTTTTATTAAAAATCAGAATATTCACTATATTCAATATCATCTTCTGTCAGTTCATCAAAACCATCGTCTTTAAGCATTTTATTAAAATAGTTTATTGTATTCTCTAAAGCTTCTTCAACAGTTTCTCCATTACCTATAGCTCCCTCAGGGCAACCATCAAATTTTCGTTTTATTTGTAAATCTGTTCTTCCCGTATATAAACCAGACTGACTTTCATAAACTTTAATTTTCATTTTTGCATAAGGTAAAAGAGGTATCATCCAGATGATAAACTCAGCCACCACTTTATCTATGCTACCAACATTTTCTAACTGTAATTTACGCCACATAAACTTAATCCTCTATTGTCTACCGAATGAGATAATTTTCTTATCACTAGTCATATCGATATATTTGCCATTCTTATAATATCTTGTGACCCCTTCGGTTGCTCCACTGATTTGAACTTTCTTCGCCCCTTTCAAATCATTAGCAAAATATTGAGCTTTAAGAAGATATTGCTCCACATCAGCGGCTCCCACTTCCGTTCCATGCTTATTAAAATGTTTTAACAGCGAGTCCTCTGATGAATCAAAACTGCCCGAATGCCAGTTGTCACTAACGGTCTTACGATTCTCTGAGATATAAATATTTTCTCGCCAGTCTGGCTCAACAATTTGACTTCCGCCAGTATTACTTTGTAAACTATCAGCAATTTGGTTTCCGCCTGTATTCGTTGCTGAACCACCAGCTATCTGATTTCCACCCGTGTTAGTTGCTCCTTGGTCTGGCAATTGATTGCCGCCAGTATTGTTCGAGCCTGGGTCAATTATCTGGTTTCCACTAGTGTCATTTGGAATATTTAGCCTATCACCCCAAGTCACACTCCCCAATATCAGACCCGCCATCCCGGCACCACTTTTTATCTGCTCATCCAGATATTCTATTTGTTGTGGAGTCAGTTGCGCTATCTTTGCTGGGTCTCTGGTTGCTCCCGCAGTTAACGCGTCTTCTATCATAGAGTTAGTAAGAGCAATAGGAATATCTGCTGAGCGCATTGTATTCATACAACCTGCACTTTTAAGACAATTTTCTAATGCCATTTCCCCGACTTTCTTCGCACCTTTGCTCAGTCCATTATTCTCAATCGCATTCTTCCCTGCCTGCGCCCCGGTCATGGCACTTGCACTACTGTCCCCAACCACTCCCCCGGCTAATCCCGCAGCCAACGTACTCAGCAATGAAACAGTTTGCTTCTGTTCCTCATTCAGTTGTCCTTTTGGCACATCCGGATAAAGCTGCTCTATTATCAGACTCCCGATGAGTTCCCCGGTTGCAGCACCAGCAGCGGCTTTGTCACCTTCCAGTGGTTTCAGCATATGCGCCAGTTCTGGAACAGTTACAAAAGAAAATACAGCCCCAATATTACTAAACTCGTTCCACTCTTTATCCGGCCCACCTTGAGTGGTTCCAATAATTGGAATTTGCTGATAATCTGATTATCTGTAGATTCCCGTAAGAACCCAATCAGTAGATCTACCCAAGCCTCCAACTCCTATTTATTCACTCAGTTTCTTTAACATATGAGTTATAAGAACCATCTTCATTTTCTAACCAAAATCGCTCACATTGCGGGCAACACAAAACTCTGACTCGGTCAGAATCAACAATTTCAATAAATTCATCATCACTAATACGATTATTAGTTTTATCTAATATCCATAAAATCTTATTAATTTTATTTTCAGATAAAAAAGAATATTCATAATTATTGCTACCATCGGATAAATTCATTACATAGCCGCAACGGCATGTAAATTTAGGCATTTCTACTTCCCTCCTATAGTTGGACGGTCATACCGTATAACTTGACCCTTGGAGTTTTGGAAAAATAGAATATTAATATTTTTCGCTGTTGGTTTCCCCCAAGTTCTATTAACTATACTTTGCATCATTTCAGCAGGCACATCAGCTTGAATAAAAACAGCGCTAGTTTGTTTGTTTTTTCCTCAATCATCCTCAACACTGATTTTTCTGACATAACAGTAGGATTAGGTGTATAGTCAGCCAGTTACAACTACTTTTCGCCAGTGCATTTTGATGTCCGGACAACCAAGCCCAGACGCACTTTTTCGGCCCGATACGCCACCACCCCAGAACTGTTAAAGAGCAACCAACGCCACATCATAGCAGCGGCGTCAGCCGCTGCCATTACCTGTTTTATTATTTTGTTGCCGGGCTGGTCCCACAGCCTGCCAGTTACCGTTGCCGTGGAACACGGGCAACTGATTATCCGGCCTGTGACTGAATAAACTACCTATAAAACTATCCCGGCCTGATGGCCGGGATATGCACTAAGATCCTTTGTAGTTCCCTGCCTCATCTCGCCATAAAATAGCAGGCATTTCATAAAAATACATATTCAACTCTTCATCATTCTCATCGGTTACATTATCCGGCCAGTTTTCTTGCAGATAATTTACTATGGTGTCACTATCTGCTTTCCAATATGGCTCTTTCCTACCTAATGGATCATCCGGCCTACAAAAACGTACGACCTCCTGATCAAGCAATATCCTTATAATATTAAAAAACATGTCCTTATATACAGGTATATCATAACCTGGATTCCAGCCAATAATAGAACCGAATAGGCCAGACAACCATAACTCCTTTGAGTCCTCAATTATTTCTTCAAGGTTAGATATAATGTTCATTTCATACCTCATTGTAGAAACTTAATTTCAACAGGAGCATTAGGTTTAGCGACTCCTCTTGGTATATCAATAGTCCATGCTTTACCTGTCTCATCGACTGAATTTGAAAAATTTCTTAAGTTAAATGTTCCTTGAGGTGTTCTGACTGAATATACAATACCTCTCCCCGGCACATCTCTGGCAACAGGCATTTGTTTACTACCAATCAACTCCATAAAATATTGTTGTACCTCCACTTCAGAAGCCCCACTAAATATTTTCGCTTTTCCACTATTTGGCATCTCAATTAAGGTTCGTTCACCTATCTGAACTCCAGACCTTGGATTGTTATAGTCAAAAAGTTCTGAAACTTCATTAGTACGTTTAGCTGCCGCTTCTTGCCATCTGGCATTCTCTTCATCCTGCGGCCCCCAACCTCCCGGAGTCCCAGAACCCGCACCACCCATCTCTGCCTTTCCACCATCAGTCAGGTTTCCACCCACATTTGGCACTGGTGGAATATCATCCCCAAAAATCGCTGCGAGAATCGCTGCAAGACCAACAGCCCCTCCACCGCCACCACTGGCACCGGTGGATCTGCCTCCACCCCCGATAACATCCACAGTATCAAAGCAGGTCGCCGGATCACAACGGCCCAGCGCATTATTCTCAACCGCATTCTTCCCTGCCTGCGCCCCCGCAAACGCATCCGCAGTACTATCCCCGGTTACCCCGCCTGCCAAACCTGCTGCCACTGTGCTTAACAGACTAATCGTCTGCCTTTGCTCTTCCGTTAACATATCACGGGCAGTATCCGGGTAAAGCTGTTTGGCAATATATTCGCCCATTGCTGCACCGGACGCGCCAGCTAATGCCGAATTACCATTAACATGAGCCACCACCGCACCCAATACCGCATGAGCCATAATATTGGCTTCGTCATTACCTTTGGTCAGGTCTTTAATCACATTCGCTACATAAGGTGCTGCCGCCCCCGCCAGCGCCTGCGACATATCACCACCAGCAAGCCCCTGCAACGCAGCCACCGCCGCCTGTGTCGCTCGCTGAACATTACTACCGGTACCAAATGTACGTAACCCGTTCTCGTATGCCTGCTTCTCTATAGCTTCCTGAGTGACCGCCAAACCACCCGCCCGCAGATCGGCCTCTGCCTGTGCCAATGCCGCCGGATCTTTCTTCGCTTTCTCACCGTAAATCGCACCCTGAGTGGCAACGATATCGATCATCTGACCGCCTATCTCACCTATCAGTTGGATCTCTTTTAGCCGGTTCTGCTCTTTCTCTTTATCAAAGATAGGACTGATACTGCCATTAGCATTCTCAACATCGCGGCTTAAATCAGCAATATCCTGCTGCTGATTTTCCCGATCCCGAATAATGATTGCCCCATCCGATATCGCCGCCTGTGTTGTGCCGGAAGCACTACCATCATTACCACCAGCAGCAATCATACCACCCGCGACGTTACCGATAAATTTACCGCCACCGTCGCCACCGGCGCTAATCCCTACACCCTGATGCTCGGTTTTAAACTCAGCTTTATTCTCAATGTTACTGAAACCCAGCGTATCGGTATCAAGCTGGTTTTTATCCGCGCTGGCGATTAGGGATGCTAATTCCACCACTAACACACTGCTGCTTCGCATCGTAATTATCGCTGTCCTGCTGGCTTTGCAGCCACAAGTCACGGCCTACATTCATAACTAAAGCAAAACAACCACAACCCCGTCATTACACCGTGGGATATGTCCCCAATGGTGGTAAAACTCAACCCAGCCCACAGCTTAAAATCAGCGGAAAGTGGCTGGAAGAGTTGGGGTTTACGACCGGGCAACCGGTGATTGTTACCTCTGAGCTGGGGCGGGTGGTGATTGAGGTGAATGTTCAGTTCTGACAGTTAAAATAGAGATCCCGGCCTTGGCCGGGAGCAGGGAGCAGGGAGCAGGGATTCAATAACATTAAAAATCAGACCATTCACTGTATTCAATATCGTCTTCTGTCAGTTCGTCAAAACCATCGTCTTTAAGCATTTTATTAAAATAGTTTATGGTATCTTCCAAAGCTTCCTCGATACTATTTCCATATCCTATAGCTGACTCAGGGCTACCATCGAACTTCCTTTTTATCCTCAAGTCAGTCATTCCGGTATACTTTCCAGATTGACTTTCATAAATTTTAATTTTCATTTTGGCATAAGGTAAAACTGTACTCATCCACATTGTAAATTCAGCGACAGTTTTTTCAATTTTCCCAACACGTTCCAACTTCAAGTCATGCCACATATATTCCCCCTACTGCTTACCAAATGATATTATTCTATCGTCACTCGCTATATCAATGTATTTCCCATTTTTATAGTACCGAGTTACATTCTCTGTGGCTCCTGTGATTGTGACTTTTCTCGCACCTCTCAACTGTTTAGCAAACTCTTCAGCTTTTCTAAGGTATTGCTCAGCGTCACTCGCACCAACTTCTTTTCCATGTTTCTCAAAATGCTTCTGTAATGAATCCCCTGACGAGTCAAAACTACCTTGATGCCAAGAACCAGAAATATAAGCTAAATCATCCTTATCCGGTTGTTCAGGAATAGGTGTAATGGTCGTATTTTCACCAGTATTTGGAACGCCACTAGTATTTCCTGTATTTGTTGCGCCTTGTTCACCACTTCCTGGATTTACTAATGATGTCCCACCTTGCTGATCCGTTATCGGATTAACCAGCTTACCACCGTTAGGATCCTGTTCTGGTATCGGCAATATTGTCGTTGTACCCTTATTACCTTCGGCGGCTATTGCATATGCCACAGCCCTCTGACTCAGATACCGTATCGCAGCATTTGGGTCGCCTGTAAATAGCGATGCAAATACATCGATTTCTGCCTCAGAAAGATTCTCTGATACCTGACGTGCGGTTTCTGCGGCAAATCCTGCACTAACTAATACTTCTACACTTACTTTCGTCAGTTCTGTCCGACATGCGCTATTGGAGACACAGGTTTTTGCGCCCCACTTTACAACTTCTTTCACAACAACAGTCGTGGCATTATTCTCAACCGCATTCTTCCCTGCCTGCGCCCCCGCAAACGCATCCGCAGTACTATCCCCCGTGCCCCCTCCTGCCAAACCTGCTGCCACTGTGCTTAACAGACTAATCGTCTGCCTTTGCTCTTCCGTTAACATATCACGGGCAGTATCCGGGTAAAGCTGTTTGGCAATATACTCGCCCATTGCTGCACCAGTTGCACCAGCTAATGCCGAATTGCCATTAACATGAGCCACTACTGCACCTAATACCGCATGAGCCATGATATTGGCTTCGTCATTACCTTTGGTCAGGTCTTTAATCACATTCGCTACATAAGGTGCCGCCGCCCCCGCCAGCGCCTGCGACATATCACCACCTGCAACGCAGCCACCGCCGCCTGTGTCGCTCGCTGAACATTACTACCGGTACCAAATGTACGTAACCCGTTCTCGTATGCCTGCTTCTCTATAGCTTCCTGAGTGACCGCCAAACCACCCGCCCGCAGATCGGCCTCTGCCTGTGCCAATGCCGCCGGATCTTTCTTCGCTTTCTCACCGTAAATCGCACCCTGAGTGGCAACGATATCGATCATCTGACCGCCTATCTCACCTATCAGTTGGATCTCTTTTAGCCGGTTCTGCTCTTTCTCTTTATCAAAGATAGGACTGATACTGCCATTAGCATTCTCAACATCACGACTTAAATCAGCAATATCCTGCTGCTGATTATCCCGATCCCGAATAATGATTGTTCCATCCGATATCGCCGCCTGAGTCGTGCCGGAAGCACTACCATCATTACCACCAGCAGCAATCATACCGCCCGCGACGTTACCGATAAATTTACCGCCACCGTCTCCACCGGCGCTAATCCCTACACCCTGATGCTCGGTTTTAAACTCGGCTTTATTCTCAATGTTACTGAAACCCAGCGTACCGGTATCAAGCTGGTTTTTATCCGCACTGGCAATACTGCTGATTACCGCACCGTCAAGCTGAGTGTGATTTCCTACCGTAATATCAAAACCGCCAAGACCCGCATAAATCCCGGTTTGTTCCTGAACGCTATCGTAAGTGCTGTGCATCTTATCGCGACTATAACTGAAGTTACCGCCCGCGTTAGATCCCCAAATAGGAATACTAATTCCACCACTAACACTCTGCTGCTTCGCATCGTAATTATCGCTGTCCTGCTGGCTTTGCAGTCACAAGTCACGGCCTACATTCATAACTAAAGCAAAACAACCACAGCCCCGCCATTACACTGTGGGATATGTCCCCAACGGCGGCAAAGCTCAACCCAGCCCGCAGCTTAAAATCAGCGGTAAATGGCTGGAAGCGTTGGGATTTAGCACCGGGCAACCCGTTACCGTCACCACCACACAGGGACGCATGGTGATTGAGGTCGATGTTCGAACTGACGGTTAAAACAGAAGAACCCGATACGATGATCGGGTTCTTTTATACCCTAAGTCCACTCAAGAGAGCCATCCTCAAGAACCCAGACCGCTCCTCCCGGACAGGTTTCATCAAAAAACCAAAGCCCATCTTCCATTTCATCCTCTGTTTTAGGGAAGACTTGCCTGAAGCGCTCTATTTGCTCGGCTACAGTACCGTTCAGAAAAACACCTTTTTTGGCCAATTTTATTAAGTTATCTTCTAATAACTTTTCAAATAACATAAAAAAATGTTTTTCTCTTAAACAATACGTTTCCGCCATAGATTCCGTTGACCACCAAACGGCTTGTAAATTACGCCCTTCTAAAGCTTTAGAAAACTCAAGAAAGTCAAAATCAGAACCATCTAATAATTTCATGAACAAAGTTACCTAAACTTAATCTCAATACCAGACTGATATTTATTTGCCAGATTGTTAATGTCAGTATTCTGTTTAATATCTAACGTCCAGCGAGCCCCTGTCTTATCTGCTGATGTAGATACACTTCTTAAATTTAATATTGTTCCATCACTTAGTTTAGCCGTATATACACCTGGTTTGACCTGCCTTAGAGGTGTATTACCAGCCAATTGTTGTGCATAATCTTGAGTTTGTTTATCCGACAAAGTTTCCATTAAACGAGAACGGATGGTGATTGAGATTGTGGATATTACTGACTGATTATTTATCCTATTCTCGGCCATCAGGCCGAGAATATATTCATTTATTACTCAACGTTTCTCATCAAGCAAAGGAAACATTTGTAATATATTCATCAAAGCAAAAATTGTTTTCCCCTCAGGAGCCCAAACTCTTACATCGTCATTGCCAAGAAGAATAAAATTGAAAGTCATCTTCGACTCTTCTCCTTGCTTAACTAAAGGGGGTACTTTTATTCTTTTCTTAATATCATCAAGATAAATACGGTGAAGCGTACCACTGTGCTTACTAACCACTTCCTCCCCACTTATAAAAGTCCACAGATCCTTATTGCTCCAAAACACAATAGCTGGGGGGGTGTCTATGGCTGTATATTGCAACAAATAATTTTTAATAGATTCCTCTTGCTCGTCAAAAAGCAGATCATTAGAGAAATCTAATTTATTTCTATCTAGTTTCCAGAGTAATTTGTTTTTATAAAAATCTTTTTTTTCACTTGAATACAATTTTAAAGTCTCCCAATCCTGAAGTATCTCTGATAACAGTTCCACCGTGGAAAGGCTTACCATCCTGACTTCTTCTGCTCAAAAACTCCATAAGCTTTTCGTTAGCAATGTAACCAGTATTCACTTCTACGCTGGTAGCACCCTGCGATTTTGCATAATTAAGTAATGTCTGAATATCACTAGAAGAAATATTGCTTGTTACATTAATACGTAACTGAGCAACACCATTTTGAACTTTAACACTCTTAACATCTACACCCAACCTATCGGCTGCATCTAACACGGATTGTATATTTTCTTGATTCCGTGCATTCTCTTCATCCTGCGGCCCCCAACCTCCCGGAGTCCCAGAACCCGTTCCACCCATCTCAGTCTTTTCAGCATCCGTCAGGTTTCCACCCACATTTGGCACTGGTGGCTCATCATCCCCAAAAATCGCTGCGAGAATCGCTGCAAGACCAACAGCCCCTCCACCGCCACCACTGGCACCGGTGGATCTGCCTCCACCCCCGATAACATCCACAGTATCAAAGCAGGTCGCCGGATCACAACGGCCCAGCGCATTATTCTCAACCGCATTCTTCCCTGCCTGCGCCCCCGCAAACGCATCCGCAGTACTATCCCCGGTTACCCCGCCTGCCAAACCTGCTGCCACTGTGCTTAACAGACTAATCGTCTGCCTTTGCTCTTCCGTTAACATATCACGGGCAGTATCCGGGTAAAGCTGTTTGGCAATATACTCGCCCATTGCTGCACCAGTTGCACCAGCTAATGCCGAATTACCATTAACATGAGCCACCACCGCACCCAATACCGCATGAGCCATGATATTGGCTTCGTCATTACCTTTGGTCAGGTCTTTAATCACATTCGCTACATAAGGTGCTGCCGCCCCCGCCAGCGCCAGCGACATATCACCACCTGCAAGCCCCTGCAACGCAGCCACCGCCGCCTGTGTCGCTCGCTGAACATTACTACCGGTACCAAATGTACGTAACCCGTTCTCGTATGCCTGCTTCTCTATAGCTTCCTGAGTGACCGCCAAACCACCCGCCCGCAGATCGGCCTCTGCCTGTGCCAATGCCGCCGGATCTTTCTTCGCTTTCTCACCGTAAATCGCACCCTGAGTGGCAACGATATCGATCATCTGACCGCCTATCTCACCTATCAGTTGGATCTCTTTTAGCCGGTTCTGCTCTTTCTCTTTATCAAAGATAGGACTGATACTGCCATTAGCATTCTCAACATCACGACTTAAATCAGCAATATCCTGCTGCTGATTATCCCGATCCCGAATAATGATTGTTCCATCCGATATCGCCGCCTGGGTTGTGCCGGAAGTACTACCATCATTACCACCAGCAGCAATCATACCGCCCGCGACGTTACCGATAAATTTACCGCCACCGTCTCCACCGGCGCTAATCCCTACACCCTGATGCTCGGTTTTAAACTCAGCTTTATTCTCAATGTTACTGAAACCCAGCGTACCGGTATCAAGCTGGTTTTTATCCGCACTGGCAATACTGCTGATCACCGCACCGTCAAGCTGAGTGTGATTTCCTACCGTAATATCAAAACCACCAAGACCCGCATAAATCCCGGTTTGTTCCTGAACGCTATCGTAAGTGCTGTGCATCTTATCGCGACTATAACTGAAGTTACCGCCCGCGTTAGATCCCCAAATAGGAATACTAATTCCACCACTAACACTCTGCTGCTTCGCATCGTAATTATCGCTGTCCTGCTGGCTTTGCAGCCACAAGTCACGACCTACATTCATCGTGATCTGCTCACCGCTAACCAGCGCACCAATTAACGCCGTATCACGCTGACTGTTGATAGTCAGTTGATTACCGGTATCAATGGTGGTTTCTGCCCACTGGGTACCATCGCCTTTTTCATGGCCGCTACTCTTATTAGCATTAGCAAATATGCTAACGCCCATCTTGCCTTCAGTACCAACACCGACACTAACACCAATAGCACCACCGCTACTGCTGTTCTTTCCAGTGGTTTTCTGAGTATTGGCCGCTCCCGTCAGCAATATATCGCGCTCTGCGCTCAGAGTAGTATCTCCACCAGCCTTAAGCTGACTACCACCAATCACGATATCACCACTGGCAGCACTATCCCCTTTACCATAAGCGATAATGTTCAGGTTATTACCGGCATTCAATGCAGAACCTTTAATCGTATTCTGATCCAGATGTTGCTGCGAAGAGGATTTCTGAGAACCTATAGACGCGCTGATACCAATCAGATTATCAGATTTATCTTTAACATCTTTCAGGTTATCCAGCACTGCACCCTGTACAGCCTGTACGCCATATAGCGCAGACTTCACACCATTAAGGGCAGCCAGACGATCGTCACTTTCATCTTTGGCCTGCTGAGCGGCGGTAAAGCCAGAGTTAATCGCTCCTCCCACCACTCCTGAAAGTGCCAGACTAAGCCCCTGTGTTTTCTGCTCATACTTTTCATCACGCTGACGCAGGTCATGCCCCGGATCGATCAGCACATTATCAGCAATAATATTGATATCTTTTGAAGCGATAACATCAGAGCCACCAATATGGGCCTGCCCACCAGCAAGAATACTCACACTACCACCGGTCGAACCAATCATGCTGGCGCTTTGGCTTTGAGTGGTGCTGGCATCATCAATCTGGTGGCGCGAGCTGGTTGTACCAATGGTAAAACCAAGACCTCCACCGCTAAATACACCGCTCTTTTTCTTCTCATTCAACCGATAAGTGGATTGTTCTTCAACTGCCGCTAAAATATTGACGTTATTACCGGCTTTTAGCTTCAGGTCACCATCACCAATGATTGACGAACCAGTAATATTCAGGTCATTACCGGCTGACAGCGTCACATTATCACCACTTAACAGCGAACCCTTTTCATAGGTAGCGTAATCCTGCTCCACTTTATGGGTAACGGTTTTCGACATGAAACCCGATTTCTTTTTAGTTTCTTCAAAGAAACGATAATCACTTTCTGTTGCCGTGATGATATTGATATCTCGACCAGCATTAGCATAAATATCTTCTTTTGCCGTCACCGATGCGGCCTGAGCATTAATATCCTGACCCGCAATAATCTGAACGTGTTTACCACTGATAATCTCGGTACCCTGCTGACGAACAGATTCGGTTATTTCCTGCTTACGTTTACCGTGAGTCTCCTGATATTCACGGCTTTCAGCCGTGGTCAGGTTAACGTCACGACCGGCAGCCAGTGACACGGAATCCTCAGCGGTAATTTCTGCGGCCTGAGCATTGATGTCACGACCTGCGGCCATATTCAAACTACCGCCGCTCACCAGTGAACTACTTAATACCCCCTGCGCTTCGGTTTTATTCTTGCCCACCTGAACAGACTGGCTCTGCTGAGCGGTAAGAATATTAATATCCTGCCCGGCACTCAGCGTCAGTGGCCCTTTTTCTGTGGAAACTTCAGATGCCGTCAGCTCAATATTCTTCCCGGCATTCAGGCTCAACGAACCTTCGGACTGAATGGAAGCAATATCGCCCACATCGGTTTGTGAGAAGGCTAACGTTTGATTTTTTGAGTTCAGACCGAAGCCGCCTGCATTACCAGAAACTGACCACTGCTGTGTTTCGGTGCGGTTAATGATGCTGCCGTCCAGGCTCTCCAACGTCACCTGCTGACCACGAATGGTGGAGCCAATATTATTAATATCGTCCATCGCAAACATTGACAGATAACCACCGGCTTTTATCTGCCCGGCATTGATATTATCGATAGTGCTCCAGCTATCAATAAACAGGGAGTTATCGGCCAGTATGCTGCCATTGCTGTTGATTACGCGACCGGCCTCCAGCTCAACATGCCCACCTTTAATCACGCTACCAGAAACCGCAGTAACATCGTTTTTAGCCAGATACAGTTTTGGTGCCAGAACCGTTTGTCCCTGAATGGTCACCGGTTCCCACCAGACGATGCTCTTATCCAGTCGGGCTATTTGTTCTGCGGTCAGGCTGACGCCAAAGGTTAATCCCAGTGAACCATAGGCTTGCGCTGCGTTATCAATCAGATACTGCATTTGTGACAAATCAGAACCAACGCCATTGATATAACGACTACCGGTCTGCTTTAACATCGCATCGCTGATATAGCGGGTATCAAAAGCAGCGTCACCGAGGAAACGGTAATCGTAATCCGGATTCAGGTTCAGACGATCAAGGAAATAAGCAGAACCAATAAACTTATTTTTATCGGTAAAGCGGCTGTCGGTTTCATATGGCGCAGAACCCGGATGCATGCCGAGCATTCCGTATAAATCGTTAAACAGGCTGTTGTCCAGGCCCCCTAGTCCATCCAATTTCGGGTTGGTGGTGATCAGGTAAGGGCTGTTGGGGTCCTGACTGGTGATAAACAGGCCATTAAGGCCATTGGGTAATGAGAGGCTGTGGAAATCGTCCAGTGTTGGTATATCCAGCGTATGATTAACATCACCTGCATTAGCTACCGTAGTCGTATTACTGATGTCTTCATCAAAATAAGCATAAATATCACCTCCTGCCTGAATAACGGCCTGATATAAAGGGCCTGTCGGAGTACTGTATTTTATATCTCTTAAACGATGAACATAAACAAAAGACATATATTCAGCAAAATCACGCGTATATATCTTCTCTAAAACAGACGTTCCAGCTTGATAACTCTGATTATTCAGATTACTACCTATTAAGGTAATGTCACGCCCAGCCAGCATAACGCTGGCCTGATTCTCTAATGAAGTAGCAAGAATATTTAAATCACGGCCACTGACAATCCGTCCCGCATTTCCAACCGTATTAACGGTGATTGTCTCTCTATCACCAATCTGGTAACGATACTCAAATATTTCTTTTGATAGATCTGATTTCATGATCCAAAGATATTCAATACCATCATCAACAACAAAGGTAACATGATTTTCAGGCATTCCAGGAGGCAGAATTAAACCTTCACTTCCCCCTACGGCTGGCGTACTCACTCTATCTACCTGAAAATCTAAATAGCTATTCTTAAATACTGTAGTATCGATCGTAATATCACCATCAATCGTCTCTATCGTCCCCGAACTGTTCAGCACCAGACTGTTAGCATTCCCTGCCGTATCCTTCTGCATCCACAGACTGTTACCCGCCAGAATGTCACCCTTCAGATTACTGATTTTGTCAGCAAACAGTTGCATATCCCCTGCCGCATACAGCAGAGAACTATTGGTGATGTCATTAACAGCACTCAGGCGTAAATCCCCGGCTGCGCCGGTAAAACCGCTGTGAGTAATAGAATTCTGACTGGTTATCTCAATATTGCCGCCGGACTGAAGATTGCTGTTATCATCCAGTTCAATATCAGCAGCATTCAGGCTGAGAGTGCCACTGCCTGCTGCAATTTTGCCCTGACTGGTCAGTTTACCTCCGCTGGTCAGGCTGACACTCTGCCCCTGTAAGGTGCCGTTTTGAGTCAGTGCACCTGCGGTGCTGAGAGAAAGTGAGTTGCCTGCCGCGATGGTGCTATTGTGGGTAAAATCCTGATTAAGTCGAACAGAGATATCCGTTAATGCCAGTATCTGGCCTGAGTGATTTAATACATCGCTAATTAATGTCAGATTACCGCCGCTGAACAGCCTGCCGCTGCTCTGGTTATCAGTCAGTTGGGTGTTAATATCCAGTTGGTTTAGCGCCAGTACCGTGCCACTGTTGGTCAGCGTTTGCGCATTAACGCTGACATTCTGCCCCTGCAACGTGCCCTGTTGGTTAATGGTAGTGCCGTAGAGTGTCAGCGCAGCATCAGATTGCATAATGCCCTGCTGATTAATATCCGCGCTGGTTAAGGTCAGACCGCCACCGGAAGCCAGTGTCCCTTGTAACAAAGCACTTTGACTGGCGTTCAGGACCATACCCTGCCGCGCCTGAATATGGGCCGTGTCCAGTGCCGTTAATAACGGAGAATCCAGAGAGAAGGTACCGCCAGCAGAAATCAGCCCGGCTAAGGTGCTGGCAGAAGCTATTACTGCAATATGAGCATCGCTTAGCAACTGGCTTCCACCAAAAGTGTTCAGCGTAGTGGTATTCAGCCGGATATCCTGTTGCGCTTTAGCTGAACCCGCCAGGTCCACCTGGGCTGACTGAAGGGTCATACTGCCATCGCTGAGCAACAGCCCTGATGGCTCTACCTTCAGCCACTGACGTGCAGTCAGGTTTAGCCCCTGCTGTGAACCAAGACTACCGGACAGCGTGATATTATCCGCCGTCAGTATTGTCTGACCACCGGACAGCATGATGCCGCTGTTATTTACTGTTCCGGCAGTAATATTTTGTAAGCCCTGAGTCTGTATTTTTCCCTGATTATTCAGTGAGGTGGTGTTAATAGTGCTGTTGCCGTTGGTGGCAAACAGCCCCTGATTTATCCATTCTCCTGTAGATAATGACAGGGAGTTACCGGAACTCATCTCACCCAGACTATCAACGCGCTCAGTGGTTGCCACATTCAGATTTTGCTGAGCCTGAATTTTTGACTGAGCGCCGGTTTGCAGGCGTGTTCCACTTAACGCAATATTCTGTCCGGCGCTGACGTTACCATCCAGCGCCAGATGTCCGCCCTCAAGACTGACATTCGTCAGCCCTGTAATGCGGGAAGCAGCATCCTGCTGTATCGACTGCTGACCTTTCGCTTTCACCTGACCGGCAGAAATCTGGCTGTTGTTCCATAACTGATACTGTGCATCCAGCTGTGCCGTCCCCTGACTACCAACCGCACCTTCCGCATTAACTCCCGCCGCCACAGTGGCGCTGTTCAGTTGCAGGCTCTGTTGAGTATTCAGGCTAACGTTATTACCAGCAGCAACGGTGCCGTTGCCAACGGTTATCTGCCCCTGACTGTTGAGCATGACATTACCTGCTGATGATACCGCCCCCTGCTTAATTTCAGTCTGACCACGACTGGTTAAGCGGATATCACCACCGGCTTTATGATTCCCCTGTAGTGCCAGCTCATCGGCCTGCACCGTCAGGTTACCCTGAGACAGGGTATTATTCAGCGTCAGTTTACCGTTAGCGTCCAGTTGGATATCGCCCTGCCGGGCATTCAGATTACCCAGGTTAACCCCGACGCCCTTTTCGCTGGACACCATATGGATACGGTTGGCGTACATTCCGCCTAACGCACCTGTATCAATCGCCACCCTCGGTGCGGCACCCTCTCCGGCAATGGGGGTAATACTGCCATCACTACCCACCCGGTTACTGCCGCTGATAACGCTTAAATCTTTTGCATATACCGCCGCATTGACTTCTGTAGCACGGGAGATAATCGCCAGTGAACTGCTGTTGCTGGCATCCAGCCCCTGTCCTTCAATGGTAATCGTACCTTTACTGACTTCCAGTGCCTGCACATTCCCCTGTGCATCCAGCACCGGTTTACCGGTGGTTAATGTCACGTTTGGCGTATTGATAAACCCACAGCCGCTACAGGTGATACCGTACGGGTTAGCCACCATCACATTAGCCTGTTTACCCGCCACTTCGGTATAGCCCTGAAGCTGTGAACGATTTGCGCCCACCACTTCATTGATAATGGCGTTCGCTTCCTGCCCGGCTTTCAGGTTGGGGTTATTCTGAATCAGTCCACCCAGTTGAGTCTGATTTAATGCTCCTGTGGCATTGTTTAAAATCAGCCCCTCTTTACCGACGTTAAAGTTCTGGTACTGGTTATGGGATACGCCCGCGCCGTTTGGCGTGGCAATATTCACCACCGGCACACCGTTTGCTGCATTTTCGGTATGGGTATTGCCCGATGCCACATCAATACCGGCAGCCAGTGCTGGCGCAACCGGCTGAATACACAGTAGCGCACTGATTAAATAGCTCAGTACACGACGGCGGGTTGAAACGGGTAGTACATCCATGTTGTTTTTCATTATTATTATCCCGTGTGTTTAATCAGAACATAAGTCCAATGCGGTAATAGACGGAGTACCGGTCAGCATCGAGCCAGTCCGGATATTTCAGTGGTTTGGAAACCGTAAAGCTGCTGGAAACATGACGGTGAGCCGTAGACAATCCAACCGCCGCACCCCAGAGCGTGCCGGAAGCGTATTTATCCAGGCTGTCGTGATGCAGGTAGCCACCATCCACCGCAGTCACCAGGCTCACCTGCCCCATCACCGGCATGGTAAACAGATAGGTATTCAGTTCATTGCGCAGGTAGCCGCCGCTGTCACCCGCCAGATATTGCTCTTTAAAGCCTCTTACCGAGCTTTCCCCACCAATGGTCAGGCGTTCGCTGCCATACAGCCGGTCAGAAGTCCACTGACCGTATACGCTGCTTAACCAGGTTACCCGTTCGGTTATTGGAAAGTAGTAACTGCCGGACAGGCTCCATTTGGAGAATTCCGCTTTAGGTGCGCCGGAAGGTTTTCCATCATCATCTTCCGCCCCCAACCATGGCACGCCCTGACTGTATGCCGGATTAAGCGTGGCAAAACCACCCCATAATTTTTGACCGTGGTTAATACCTAAAGTAACGCTGGAGAGCTTGCGGCTGCTGCTTTGCAACAGCACATCATTAAGATAGTTACGGCTAATGCGATGGGTTATCCCTAAGGAAAGCCCCGTTTTAATATCTCCGTCGCGATATAGCGTCCAACTGCTGTTCAGGCGGTGGGTCTGGGTATCGCCCCGTGACTGCCAGTAGTAGCCCCGGTTATCGATACTGCTCAGGTAGTCACTCCAGGAGTAGCTGTAATCAAACAGCGCGTAGCCATAAGGGACGCTGAGGCTGGCCTGTAAGCTTTGGGCATCATGGCTGTTGGATAAATCGCTGCTTTTAGCACCGTTAACGAACCACTTATCGGCTATTCCCAGCAGGTTATTGCCAGTAATTGAACTGTTCATTTGCCCGGTACCGGTACTTTTTTGTCCGCTGTTATCAAAACCCAGCGTAAAACTCAGGGGGAATTCAGGCTGAGCAGTCAGGCTCACCACCGATAATCCCTGCTCACTTCCTGGCAGAATCTCTATCTGAACCGGTACGGTACGCACCCGGTTAATCTGCTCCATTCCCTGTTCAATATCCCGCAGGTTAAAAATGTTTCCTTCCAGACCTGGGAACGCCATGCGAAGAGCCACCGTTGACTCACCTTCCAGCAGCACTTTTTCCAGTTTTCCTTCCAGTACCCAGATATTCAGCGTGCCTGAAGAAAGGTCCTGCTCGGTTAAAAAAGCCCTGCTGGTAATGTAGCCACGGCTGATATACCACTCGGAAACCACTTCAACTAATCTGGATATCTGAGAAATACCCATGCACTGGTTAACATAGGGCTGAATTAGCTGGTTTTTATCGTTTTCAGAGAGTCGGGTTGCCTGCTCTATATTGATGTGATTAATAGAAAAACACGGCCCGGATACTTCCGGTGTGGAAGGCTGAGAAGGAGTCTGCAATTCAATATTGCGCTCTAATTCTTCCCGTTGTTGCTGGTTTTGCAACAAGATATCGCGCTGTTGTTGTTCAATATCCCCCCTGTCGGCTGGATTTAATGGTGCAGCCCAGGCCGATGAGAAATAAACGACAGCAGTAAATATAGTAAATAATAAAATAATAAATTTAGTGACAATCAAAAATGTAGATAAAAATAAATCTACAGTATCATTCCACACGCGTTTCAATATAAAGGTCATACCTTATCCATGGCGAAAATATAAATTAATTATTATTATCAATTGGTTATATTATTTTTAGAAAATATTAAGAACTGATTTTGAAGAATTATAAGGCGAATCTGGTTTATTTAATACCTGTCAAAAATACCAGTTATCATCCTTGTTTATTATGGGTAGGAACGGCAAGAAATGAGCTAATGTTCTCTCGATAAATTCTCTGGAAATAGATTCACCACCAGAGAATTTATCAATAATTTACTAAGTTCTGTCGGCAACGAATGGATTGGTCATTCGCTCTTCACCAAAAGTAGACATTGGTCCATGGCCCGGAATAAATTGGACATCATTGCCCAGCGGCCATAACTTATCGCGAATTGATGAGATTAATGCCTGATAATCTCCCCGGGGAAAATCGGTTCTGCCAATACCGCCAGCAAACAACACGTCGCCCACGGAAGCTAATCGGGATGATTCAGAGAAGAAAATAACATGGCCTGGAGTATGGCCTGGGGTATGACGGACCAGTAACTCTACATTACCAAATTTGACAGTATCTCCTTCGTCTAACCAACGATCCGGAACAAAGGGTGTACAGTGTTCTAAACCGAAACGGGCGCTTTGTTCTAATAGCGTTTCCAGTAAAAAGGCATCGTCTTTATGAGGGCCTACAATTGGTACGCTGTAACGTCGTGCCATCTTACTGGCTGCGCCTACGTGATCTAAATGACCATGGGTCAGTAAGACTTTAACCAGCTTTAAGCCTAACTCTTCAATCGTCTTACTTAATATCGCTGGCTCACCACCAGGATCAACAATCACAGCCTGTTTAGTTTCTTCACACCACAATAATGTGCAATTTTGCTGGAAAGGTGTGACTGGAATAATTTTGTATTTCAAAGAAGCTCTCCCTCATAGCTAATATGATTGTTATTTTAAGCAATAAATCATATTACCATTTCTTTCTGATTTGTTTAGCTCCCTGTATAAAATAAGGCGTCTGATTAGACGCCTTATTCAATTCATGTCAGGAACAACCTTAATTACCAGTCTCGAACTGGTCCGGTATCAACATGTACAAAATTACTTGATGGGTAATAACCTACCCCACCGGATTTCATCTGTAAGGCCGCATCCCTCAAACTTTTCAGAGATACACCATCAATACGAATATCCGCAGCCTGACCTAATGTATGATAACTATGTTTTGCCACACCACGTTTCTGACTACGCATACTATTATTGGAGTCGACGCTACGATAGCCACAAATAAGTTCAATTTGTTTATTACCAAACTGCTTTTGTAAATAATGAAGCTTATCGTAAAGCTGTGGATCAATAGTGGTAATTTGATCGTTACGTCGATCGCGGAATATATGATTTAAGCGGGAGAGCTCTGTTTTATCATAGCTCTTACCGTTAAAGTAAGTAGACTTAATTGTTTCATTTGTATTGATATTCTTAATCAATAAAGTACGGGTACGTAATGCACTCTTACTTTTCTTTGTCGTTGAGGTACTGGAAGCAGCAAATGCCGCATCAGGAATAAGTGCCAAGCCTAATGCTGCGCCGCTAATGGCCAGCCATTTACGACGGTGATGATCAATTTTATCCATAATTCTATTTATACTCAGTAAAACAGGTTACAAAATAATTTCGTTACACGATAACCACTGACATGAACTGATTTATGCCATATTGCTACACTACCTGAGTAGTAAGCAAAAGTGTGAAGAAAAACAAACGAATACTAGGTTAAGTCTCTATGTAGCATAACTTTTAATGCTTCACAGTCCAGACTTTGACTGTTTCTACGGGTGCTTAAATGTAAGCACCCGTGAACAGATAATGTTATGACAACAAAAATGAAAGGATTACTGCATTAGCGCAATAATTTTTCTACCTGAGGTAACTCTTTAATCCCTTCCTGTGCCGCACTGTCATATCCATAAATATCAGTACGGAATTCAGGCGTACCGCTATTTGACACCCAAGAGGTCATATAATAAAGCTGCACAGGAATCTCTTCACGAATATTGGCATACGTTGTGCTGCCGCGTTTCAGAGTGTTTTGAATTTTATTGTCATCCCAACCCACTTCATTTAACAAAATATTCGCCAGTTCAGATGCTTTATTAACCCGAATACAGCCTGAGCTTAACGCTCTCATATTTTTGTCAAATAAACGATGGTTAGGGGTATCGTGCAAATAAATTGCATCATCATTCGGCATGTTAAACTTGAAACGACCTAATGCATTACCACGACCAGGAGCTTGCTGTAAGCGGTAATTCCCACCCGCTGACCAGTCAATGGTGCTTGGATCAACAACCGTTGCGCCTTTGCCCCAACCGGAATAAACAGTATAACCGCCGCGTTTCAGATATTCTGCATCGCGTTTAGCTTTAGGAACTAAATCTTCACGAATTAATTTAACCGGAACGTTCCATGGTGGGTTAACAACCACGTTGTTTAATGCACTACTCATTAATGGTGTTTTGCGTTTTACAGAACCAACAATAACCCGGGATTCCAGAATCAATTCGCTATTCACATAATAAGCCAGTGAATAATCGGGAATATTAACGAAGATACCGTGATCCATTGAATTTGGTAATAAGCGTAAACGCTGGATATTCAGTGCTAAAATAGCCGCACGGGTTTGCGGAGCCATGTTTAACGCTTCACGAGTCGTGTTACCAATTACACCATCAGTTTCCATGCCATACATTTGTTGGAAACGTTTTACGCCATCCACCAACTCACCACTGTACACCAGTGATACTTTTTTCTTCGGTGCTGACGTTTCCCCTTCTGCAGTTGCATTATGAGAAGTTGTTTCTGCATCACCTTTGATCAGACCGCTGCGCGTTAGGATATCTCTCAATACAGGAACATCTTTATGGCTGTTACCCGGACGCAGGCTTTGCTTGGCAAGTGTCATTTGCGGCCATGGTTGAACATCTTCAACTAACGGCTTTAATGAATCATGCATTTTGCTATAAAAAGTATTTTGCGGAGCTAAACTTTGAATAAACTTATCTGAACTACCATCCTTCACCGCTTGTTGCCATTGACCGATCATTTCGACTGAAGGCGCGGCCATTTTGTAAGAGCCTTTGTTGTATAACCAACGATTGCCATTAGCTTTAACACCCTCAACAAAATGCATATAGCCCAGTAAAGCATCAGACAGTACAGCATCTTTGGCAATGCCAGTAATTTCTGGTTGAGTGAGTAATTTTGCCCACTGACCAAACTGAGGTTGTATGCCCGCCAACGCCATTTCTGCTAGTTGTTGTTCAAACAGTTTCTGAACTTTTTCGTCTTCCCACAGGGATTTCATTTCTGAAGTGGTATAGATCGAGCTCAATTCAGGCATGAACTTTAATGTTACGCCTGCAGGTAATGCCGCAAGTAATGCATCACGCGTTTGAGCAACAACAACAGGATCCTGCACAGGCACTTCAACTGCGGTGGTTTCGGCTGCTACTTGCTCACCTTCCGTTGTAGCTGGCGCTTCAGCAGAAATAGTCGCTGGAGCCTGATTATTCAGGTCTTCATCAGCGGCACATCCGCCCAATGGAAATGCCATCAACGCTGTTAATGTGCATTTAACCGCTAAACTTTTAATAATTTTTCGTTTTACCAACAACATCCTTTGTCCCCTGCTTTTACCAACATATTATTGACCATCGCCACTATGCCCCATTTGAACGTTAAAATGGCTTGATAAACATGCGCTCTTATTAAAACATTTCTACCAAACATCCTGTATAAATTGGCATTCGAAAAATTGGCCGCCTTTCGGCGACCTTAAACACAGATTATCTTAACAAGATAACAATAAACAATAATCTAACATCGTTTTATTGTAACAACTCTTCAGAAACATCTGGTTCATCACTTTTTTTCGCTTCACTTTCAACTTTAGCAGGCTCTTTATCGGCTGCAAACCCTTTAAGGCCAACCACATGAACATGTTCATGATTCTGGAATACCTTACGAACCAACTTATAGGTTGTTCCCTTCTCCGGACTAATGTTCTCCGGAGCCGCGATCACCAACTGCATCTCTAAACGATCGCAAAGCTCAAACAGTGTCGCAATAGAGTTGGCATCCAGACGCGCGGCTTCATCCAGGAACAGCAGACGACATGGCGAAATATCTTTCCCACGTAGACGCCTTGATTCCTCTTCCCAGCTCTGAACCACCATCACCAAAATTGACATCCCAGTACCGATAGCTTCACCGGTTGACAAGGCTCCACTTTCTGCACGCAACCAGCCGTCAGAGCCGCGATACACTTCAACTTCCAGCTCCAGATAGTTACGATAGTCCAGCAACTCTTCACCAATGGTTTGGGCTGTGCGCTGCCCCATATCAATATGTGGATTCAAGCGCTGGTAAAGTTTGGCTAAAGCTTCAGAGAAGGTTAAACGGTTACTGCTAAACAGATCCTGATGCTGCTCTTGCTGTTCAGAAAGAACTTCAAGCAATGTCGCATGAGCTTCACGCACATTCACATTCAAACGCACGCTCTTAACCTGACCAAAGGCCACGGCCTGTAAGCCCTGGTTCAACATACGAATACGATTCTGTTCGCGCTGAATAGTTTTGCGAATAATGTTTGCTACGCTCTTGGAACTGATAGCCAGCTTCTGCTCACGGGCCGTTAACTCTTCCGTCAGGCGGGCCAGTTCGATTTCCATTTGTTCAATGGCTTCAACCGGATCGTCGGTACGAATAATATCCTGACGAATACGCTCACGCAGATGCTGGTAAACCGCAATATAGAACTGAATTTTTCGTTCCGGGCGTTTAGGATCTTCCGAGGCTCTAAGTACATCACGTAAATGTTCGTTATCAGCAACGGCCAGGCGCAATGCACCTAATGCTTTATCCGACATTGAACGCAGTTCGTCTGCATCCATATAGGCTAATTCACGACGATGCAGACGACGTTCAACATCATTATCTTTAACCAGACGCATGACCAGACACCAACCGGCTTTCGCGGTTACCACCTGTTCACGAATCTGATGATATTCACGTTCGGCTTTACGTAAGCGCTTCTGTAAATTATCCATTTCGGCTTCACAGAAGGTAATTTGTTTTTCTAACTGATTACAGCGCTGGCGATTCTGATGAAGTCCGGCATACAGCTCATCACGACGTTGTTTAGCTCTGGCTTCAGCATCTGGATCGGCCTGAACACCAATATCCTGCAGCTCCTGCCCTAACTCTTTCAGCATCTCTCGTTTAGCATCGTAAGAACTCTTAAGGGATGCTAATACCTGATTAAACTGTGCTGCCTGAGCCTGATAAGATTTTAACTGCTCTCTGGCGCGACTACGTTCAGCTTCCGCCTGTTCCAGACGCTGACGCAGCTTATCATTCAAATCAGAGTTTTCCGTCAGCATGCCAGCAGAATCACTGTAACTGAAGTGAACCCGGCGCTGTACCACTTCCGTCAATGCGAAAGCCTGCTGCTTGGCCTGACGCTGCACGGTTTGTGCCTGAGCATAGCTAGCCTGTAAATTCTCATGCTGCGTTGGGTCGCTTTGCAGCACGGCAACTAACGGCTCAAGTTTGTTTAACGTGTTGCCATGTTGTTGAACATAGCGGGCAGCTTCCTGCGCCTCTTCCAGATCTTCCCGAATAACGTCAACACGCTCAGTCAGGGAGTCATCACCCATCAGATGTAACAATGGCATGATGCGGTTTAACTGGCTGATGCTCTCTTTGGTCTGATCGAGTTGCTGCTTATGCTGACGTTCCTGCCCTTCATGACCATTTAGCTCACGCTCAATCTCATTACGACGGGAAGTTAACTGGCGTATTTCCGCTTCCGGATCGCTTTCAAACACTACCGAAAGATGTGTACCTACAAAACGGCTAAAGCTTTGGTGTAGACGCTGCGTTTTTTGTACATCAAAAGAGATAGTGGCATAACGTTCTGCCAGCTCTTCACGCTCAGTACTCAATACTTCCAGACGATTCTCACGTGCTGCCCGACCAAATAATGGCACCTCAGGGAAACGTGAATAACGCCACTGGCGATCGGAAACTTTAACAACGATTGCGCCCGTGAGCTCTTCCGCTTCAAAGACGCTGTCATCAAATGACTGGGGATCCCCTTCAATCAGATACAAATCTTCCGGGCAATCTTCCAGAGAATCTAAATGTTCGCGTAACAGAGAAAGGTCCGGAACTACGATACCGTGACGAGCTGGTCCGTATAATGCGGAGAAATAAGGTGCATCATCCAGTACCACATCATCATAAATCTCAGATAACAACACGCCACCAAAACGCTCGGCTAAAGCCAGCAGGCGACTGTCTTCCGCACCACTTGGCTGACTCAGTCGTTCAATTTGCTGCTCAATTAAACTTTTTTGCTGTGATATCTGATCGCGCTCAACGGTCGTTTCGCGCTCACGCTCTAACAGATACTGCATCTGCTCGGTAATCTGAGCGCTGTTTTCCAGACTTTCGCCACACTGCTCACTGAGCTGAGTAAGCGCATCCTGAGCGGTAATCCAGACAGGAGCTCGATCGGATAGCTGCTTAATACGACTATTGGCTTGATCCAGTTCCTGACGCAACGTCATTCTCTGTTCGCCAAAGCTGGCGGCGCCCTGAGACAGCTCTTCCAGTCGCATCTCTAGTTCACTACGAACTTCTTCTAACTCTTCCAGTTGATAGTCATGTCCGGCTTTTTTACAGAATTCTTGCAGCAGACGTTCTGCATCTTGTTGCTCGCGTAAACGCTGCTCCAGCTCAGAGAGCTGAATTCGCAACGCATTGACGCGTTCTGCCTGATGCTGCTGTGATGACCAGTCGCGCAATAACTCTTTTGCTGTCTTCCAGGCATCTGCCCGACTAACTTCACCGGCCATTTTGCAAACCAGTTGATAGGCTTCTTCAAACTGGCTGTGAGCCGCATCGGCTACGCTAAGCTTTTGCTCCAGTGCTAATAATGCTTCGGTAGCTTCTTGCTCGCGGGCAGTAAAGGTTTCTAACCATTCATCTGCATTGTCTGCGGTCAACTCCGGTAACTGACATACTTCCCTGGCTCGTTCCAACGCGGTTAATGCCTGCTGATATTGGATAGCCCGGGTTTGCTGTACGTCCAGCGCCTGTTGATAGTCAGCCAGTTGGCTTTTTAGTTCATCAACTTCAAGTTCAGAGCCCTCAGTACGAGCCTGATATTCAGCCAGTTGTTCGCTGGATTCAGCAACAACTTCATTTTGCTCTTCTAAACGGTAAGTCAGCTCATCCAGATCGCCCTGATAGCGCTCGATTTTTTCCTGCTGACGCATAGCCGTTTGTACTAAGTTGAGATGATCGCTGGCAGCCTGGTAATCCATTTCAAGATCGGATTGTGCTCCGGACTGCTCAGCCAGTTCTCTTGCCATTTCAACATGGCGATACTGTTCTGTAACCAATTGTGCCCGACTGGTAAGCAACTCACGACGCAGCACTAATGCGCCATCAAGATAAACCCGTCGTTCGTTGGCATGACGCATGTAATCCGCTGCCACATACGAGGTTGCCTCGGAAATAAGATGCTTAAACAGATCGCGGTCAGATTGAGTAACCCGAATCGCTTCAAGCGTCATGCGGTTTTCCCGCAGCGCTGATTCCATATCCTGGAAGGCTTTACGCACCCCACTGTTTTCCGGCAACAGGTAATCCCGCAATGAACGGGTAATGGCGCTGGAAATACCACCATACAGTGATGCTTCAATCAGACGATAGAACTTGCTGCGATCGGAAGAAGAGCGTAAACGCTTAGGAATAACACCCAGATCAAACATCAGGGCGTGATAATCGGCAATGGAGTTAAATTGCTTAAACTGAACGCCTTCGATGGCTTCAACCCGCTCTTTTAACTCAGGCAGAGGCAAGACGCGAGCCTGACGCTCACCGACGGTTTCAGTCAGAATTTGAGTTGGCTGTATTGCTGCCGGTAAGCCAGAAATAGTGAATGGTTTAATATCCACTTTCTTATCACGACCAGCAACCTGCTGTAAGCGAACCCCACAAATAACGCGCTGATGGCGAGAGTTAACCACGTCCAGCGTGGCATAACACACACCGGCTTTTAACTTACCATACAGACCTTTATCTCTGGAACCACTGGTTGCACCGGCTTCCGTAGTATTACGGAAGTGAAGCAGCGTCAGGTCGGGAATCAAAGCAGTAACGAAAGCCGCCATAGTGGTGGATTTTCCTGCCCCGTTACCACCGGAAAGAGTAGTGACTAACTCATCCAGATCAAAGGTACGGGCAAAAAAGCCATTCCAGTTGACCAGCGTTAGTGAGCGAAATTTACCGCGTTCAATCATTCCTGTTCATCCTCCGCGCTATCCGCCACGTTTTCATTATTCTGGTCATCATCAGACAGTGACAAACTGTTTTCCAGCGGCATCGCTTCACCATCACGAATCATGCGCAGTTGCGCTTCTCTTGGGTCATCACTGCTGCGAACATCCGCGCCAAAACGGAAAACCGCTTCGGTAATTCTAAACTTAGTACTGTCCGTTCCCATAAAAGTAACCATGCCTAAACGACGCAGTCGGTTAAGGGAAGTTCGGACTTTTTCCTGCAGTTTTTGACGGTCAAGATCGGAACCGGTAGAACGCTGATTGACGTATTTTAATAATTTACTTTCATCCGCCAGCGAAATCAGCTCTTCATACAGCTCCTGACCACTAAAAATACCTTCCTGAGCTAGTCGCTCCGGACTGAGATAGAGATAACAAAGGATCTTACCTACCATCATATCCAGCTCGGACAGAACTGAGCGAGAAATGAGCGTAGTAGAGCGAGGGCGCAAATAGAAGAACCCTTCTGGCGCCCGAATTAACTCAACGTTATAACGTTGGTAAAACAGCTCCAGCTCATCCTGATAGTCCATCAGAAAAGCATGATTATCCAGCTCATCAATACCGATATGGCGACCAGAGCGCAATTGGCTATCAAGTGCCGGGAAAAGTGAATTGGCAATTGCCTGAGCCAGCTTTGCCGGCATAATTTGTTCAATATTTGTCGATGACATGGGCCTGCACCTTGGCTCCGTAATCGTTAATCGACTGCCATTCGGCAGGCAATCCGGAGAAATCAGCATCTGCCACACCAAGTCTGACGGCCTGATCGACTAACAGTCGGGCTACATCAAAGTGGCGGGAGCGTGGGAATTGAGTCAAATAGCTACGCATAACTGCACCAAGATCCAGCGGCCGGGCATCCCGTCGATAGACCTCAAGAGCAACTTCAATATGCGCTGCGATTTGCTCTCGCATTTCGGTAAATTCTTCAAATTCTAAATCTGGTGGAAGCTCACCGGTAACCTCTTCACTGCGCAACGCTAACTCTTCGTCACGCATATCAAACAAACGTTCAGCATTGGCGTAAGTCAACGCCCATGGCTGATCAAAGTAGGTTTGTAATGATTGACGTAAGCGCTGGGAGAAGATTCGGTTTTTATCCATATCTATCGCAGTACGAATAAATTTATGGATATGGCGATCGTAGCCAATCCACAGGTCAATGGCTTGCTGGCCCCAGCTAATAATACGGTCCAGTTTAGATTGCAGATCCAATACCAATTTATCAACAAACAACAATTCAGAATTGTTCATTGTGGCATCCTGAATGCGCAATAAATTAGCCTGAAGTTTATCCCCGGCGGCTTCCAGAGTATCCTGCAATTCTCGCAGAGTACCGGAGGTTTCCATCAATAAGGCTTCACAGCTCGAAATAGCAGCACGCCAGTCTTTACCTAACAGGGCAGCGATATCATCTTTTACGTTTTGTTGCTGCTCATCCATTATGCGCTGGGTGAGATCGATACTGTCAAAAATTTCGGCCACCGAGTATTTGAGCGGGGCGAATACGTTTCTGTGCCAATGGAAATCATCACCGCCCTCTTCAGCCGCTTCGGCCGCCAGGTTCAATTCCTGGGCAACAATCGATAGCTGCATAGAGAGACGCAGTGAAGAGAATTCACGCTGACGAATATAATAATCCGTAATACCTATACCTAAAGGCGTTAAACGATAGATAGCATTACCATCTGCCAGTTCACTGGTAAAACGGTTCAAAAGTCGTTGTTTCACCATGTCGTTGATAGCATTGTTGGCACGTACGGCAATGGTTTCGTGAGTTTGCTCGAACCCTTTACTGACGTGTCTGAATGCATCAACCAGCTCGCCTTCACTCATTTCACCATCCAGCCGATCGCTGTTCAGTGTGGCAATGGCTAATAAAAATGCCAGACGTTCTGTTGGTAACGACAATGAAAAATCATTTTTACGAGCCCAGGCGACCAGTTCCGGTACAGTCTGGGAAAAATCACTCATAGTTCATCCTTTACGTTCGACTCGTTTGGCTTTTGTGCTATCACATGAATATAACGTCCCAAACTGACAAACGGCTCTTGTCGGCAATAGCGTAGTTCCAGTGCCAGCAAGGCAGCAAAATCCTGCTGCTGTTGTTGTTTATTCTGTGTGTAATCATGAAAAACCCGGACCCCGCTCTTACCGATGGTAACCATCTGCATTTCATCCAGCCAATTATAGACCTTCTGAGGTTCCAATGGTCGGTCAGGTGACAGCGTTCGCTTTTTCTTTTTTTGCATCCCGGCTTCAATGTAGCCAAAATTACCTAACGTAATATTACGAAATAACAGTGCGTTATAATTGTAAAACATCAATGATAACATGCCTGCTGGTTGCAGGCATTGGATCAGCGCTTCCAGCGTGCCACGTTGATCCTGAACCCATTCTAAAACTGCATGAAACAATACCAGATCTACCGGCTGTTCTAAATGATCTGATACATCCTTTGCTGCACAGTGAATAAATTGTATTTGTTGGCTCACACCTTTTTCTGCCGCGGCCAATTCTGCCCGCTTCAACATCTCGGCTGAAATATCACAGAAAATCACCTGGTGCCCGCGTGCAGCCATCTCACAGGCCATTACCCCTTCACCACCACCAGCATCAAGAATGCGTAGAGGGCGCTGAGGCATAAGTGACAGCAGATTCTCGAGATCCTGCCACAACACTGCCTGACGAATTTCGCCTTTTGTCGTACCATAAATATTGCGGGAAAATTTTTCCGCAATATCATCAAAATTACGATCTTTGGTGGCTCTCAAATTAACTCCGCCAGACTTTATTACCATAACTCACAAATGCGTCTCTTATTATATCAGCCTGCTATTTTGACACAGGCTGGTATAGAATAAATCTTATTCATCCTGTCTGGATATTCAGATGATGTTTTTTTATACAAAAAACACCTATTTTTCGGAAAAAACATGCTTTTTATTTTAAAAAAAATTATCGGCAACTTGCTTCTTCCTTTGCCTTTTCTACTATTGTTAATGGCTATTGCTTTACTGTTACTTTGGTTTAGTCGCTGGCAAAAAAGTGCTAAAACACTACTTACGGTAAGCTGGCTTGGTTTATTGTTATTAAGTCTGCAACCGGTTGCTGACAGATTGCTGATGCCGATAGAAAATCAGTATGCTACTTATCAAAAAAATGAACCCATCGACTATATTGTGGTTCTGGGTGGTGGTTATACTTACAATCCAGAATGGGCTCCCAGTTCTAATCTTTTTCCTAATAGCTTACCAAGAGTTACTGAGGGTGTTCGTCTTTATCGCCAGCACCCCGGCGCTAAAATGATTTTTAGTGGGGCAGCAGCTATTTCTAACCCTCTACCTAATGCCAAAGTCGCGGCAATGGTGGCTGAAAGTTTAGGCGTTCCCGAACAGGACATCATTATTTTGCCACAGGCCAAAGATACAATAGAGGAAGCTCAGGCAGTCGCGCAAATAGCTCAGCAAAAAACACTCTTATTAGTGACCTCTGCTAACCATCTTCCCAGAGCAATGCGTATTTTCCAAAAGGAAGGGCTAAACCCTATCCCCGCTCCAGCTAATCAGCTTGCAACCTTAGGGCCACTTAATCCTTGGGAAAAAGCTTTCCCTTCTGCTTTCTACTTGTCACACAGTGAACGCGCATGGTACGAAACGCTGGGTAATTTATGGCTAACCATCAAAGAGTAGTTGTTATTTGATCTTAATAAGCCGTTCGGAACCATCCTGAACGGCTTATTTTTATGCCCGGATAAATTTTATTTATGGCCGAGGACTTCCCGAACTCGAGCCAAATCTTCTGGCGTATCGACTCCAACAGAAGGAACTTCAATCGCGGCTTCAACGTGAATCTTCTCGCCATACCATAACACCCTTAGCTGCTCCAGCATTTCTATTTGCTCAAGCGGGCTTGGCTCCCAACTGATATAACGACGAATAAATCCAGCCCGGTAAGCATAAATACCTATATGACGCAGATAAAAATCACCGATTTCCTTCTGAGAAACAGAAAAGCGTTCGCGATCCCAGGGAATGGTCGCTCTTGAAAAATAGAGCGCATAGCCTTCACTGTTGATAACGACTTTCACTGCGTTCGGATTAAACGCTTCTTCAACAGAATTAATTGGCACAGCCAGTGTCGCCATACCTGCATCAGCACCGATTAGATTATGCGCTACCTGACGAATAATTACTGGGGGCACTAGCGGCTCATCACCCTGAACATTAACAATGATTTCATCATCACCGAATTGGTAACGTTCAATGACTTCAGCTAAACGCTCAGTTCCTGAATTATGGTGAAGGCTGGTAAGGCAAACTTCACCACCAGCTGCTTCTACGGCTTTTTGTACATCAATATTATCGGTTGCCACTATCACTCGGGAAGCACCTGACTCCAGTGCTCTTTCCATAACGTGAACCACCATTGGCTTACCTGCAATATCCGCCAGTGGTTTACCCGGTAAACGAGTTGAAGCGTAACGCGCAGGGATAATTGCAATAAAACTCATGCTGTTTTCTCATCTAACGTCAGTTTTCGTGCTTCTGATTCAAGCAATACAGGAATACCGTCACGAACAGCAAAAGCTAAACCATCAATCTTACAAACCAGTTCCTGATGTTCTTTATTAAATGCGAGTTTCCCATTACAAACCGGGCAAGCAATGATTTCCAGCAAACGATGATCCATGCACGACCTCTATTATCGGACGAGTAACACAACTTTGTGATGGGCAAGAATATCATATTTCACCCGAAGGTTTAATGATAAACACCGTATGGATACTTGATTAAGCAAGATGTGTTTTAGTTATTCAACAAAACCAAGAAGGGACTATTATTTCTCAATTTTACTCATAATTAATGCTAACAATTTCTCCGCACTTTCAGCTGGAAACTGAGCATCAACGGGTAAATACCACCAATTGTTTTGAGCAAAGGCCCTGCACTTTACCGCATCCTTTTCTGTCATCAGTAAGTTTTGTTCTGTATTGACCAGATCAGCTAATAAAGCCTCAGTATATGGCTGATGATCGGCAAAAGCATGAGTTTGCTCAGGTTGCACATTAAGAGTATTTAAGGTTTGAAAGAAACGAGGAGGATGACCGATTCCGGCCATTGCCACAATTCGGGGAAGACCAATAACCTGGCAGCGCTCACCGCTCAGCAGATTAACTGCTTCTCCTGGTTTGAGCTCCATGGGTATTTCATTTTCCCGAGCTTTACCCCCATTGGTAATCACAGCGTCAACAGAGGCCAGACGCCCTGCTCGTTCACGCATTGGGCCTGCGGGCAGCCACCAGCCATTACCAAAACGTCGGGTACCATCAACTACGACCAGTTCAACATCCCGCTGCAATGCATAGTGTTGTAAACCATCGTCAGTGATAATGACATCCAGCTTAAATTGATTAAGTAAGGCTTTTACTGCATCTGAACGCACTGGAGCAACGGCTACTGGCACTCCTGTACGCTGGAAGATGAGCACTGGCTCATCTCCTGCAACTTCTGTCGTAGTATTTTGATCTAATACCAGAGGATAGTGGGCAGATTTTCCACCATATCCCCGGGATACTACACCAGCACGAATGCCCTGACGCTGTAGATTCTCCACCAGCCAAATCGCTACTGGCGTTTTACCATTACCACCCGCGGTCAGATTACCTACCACCACAACCGGTACCGGCGAACGCCATGACTTCAACCAGCCACAACGATATCCAAGCTGCCTTAAACCGCTAATCAAGCCATATAGCCAGGAAAGCGGCAACAGCAGTAAGTATAATTTGGATTCACCGGACCAGATGCGCTCGATCATTGGCTAAACTGCATCCGATGCAACTGGGCATAAACGCCACTATTCTTAATCAATGTTTCATGATTGCCACGCTCAACAATACGTCCATCTTCAATAACCAGAATTTCATCTGCTTTCTCAATAGTGGACAAGCGATGGGCAATCACCAGAGAAGTACGGTTTTTCTGCAATTCATCCAACGCAGCCTGAATAGCCCGCTCTGATTCGGTATCCAGAGCAGAAGTAGCTTCATCAAGGATCAGAATTGGGCTATCTCTTAATAATGCCCGGGCAATAGCAATACGCTGACGTTGACCACCGGATAGCAGCACCCCATTTTCGCCAATTACGGTATCGAGGCCATTATCCATCTTATTGATGAAATCCATGGCATAAGCCATGGTGGCTGCTTTTTCTATATCTTCACGAGAGTATTCAGTGGTGCGGGCATAAGCGATATTATTGGCAATAGTGTCATTAAACAGATGAACATTTTGAGAAACTACCGCCACCTGAGAACGCAACGATGCCAGGGTATATTCACGAATTTCATGACCATCAATCAGAATTTCACCTTCCTGAATGTCATAAAAACGCGTCAATAAATTAGCTATCGTTGATTTACCAGAACCAGAACGACCAACTAATGCTACGGTTTTTCCCGCAGGGATCGTCAAATTGATATTTCTTAATGCCGGTTCATCTTTGGTTGGATAGGTAAATGTCACATTACGCAGTTCAACATTGCCCTGTACACGGTCAACTTTTAAGGTTCCGGTATCTTGTTCTGTTTCCATATCCAGAATGGCGAATAGTGTCTGACAGGCAGCCATACCGCGTTGGAATTGAGCATTCACGTTAGTTAACGATTTAAGTGGCTTCATCAATGCCACCATCGAAGAGAACACCACGGTTATGGTACCCGCAGTCAAGGTATCCATAATGCTCGGGAAGCTGGCGGCAAACAGTACCAACGCCAGCGCCGTTGAGGCTATCAGTTGGACAATAGGATCAGAGATGGCCGATGCAGCAACCATCTTCATACCTTGCTGGCGCATTCTGTTACTAACTTTATTAAAACGGTTGGTTTCTACATCCTGACCGCCAAACAGTAATACTTCTTTATGCCCTTTTAGCATCTGTTCAGCACTGGCGGTAACTTGTCCCATGGTGTTTTGCATATTTTTGCTGATACTGCGAAAACGCTTGGAAACGAAGCGGATAACAAAAGAGACAACCGGTGCCAGAATTACCAAAATCAAAGATAGCTGCCAACTGTTATAAAACATGATGCTAAACAGAGCCAGTATATAAGCCCCTTCACGAACTACTGTGATTAAAGCACCAGAAGAAGAGGAAGCAACCTGTTCTGAATCGTAAGTTATACGGGACAATAGCGTTCCCGTTGACTGCTGATCAAAGAAAGAAACTGGCATATTCATCATATGACCGAATAGTCGACGACGAACGGTCATGACCACCTTGCCAGAAACCCACGACAAGCAATAGGTTGATACATAGCTGGTAATGCCGCGCATGACCATCAGCCCAAGCACAACCAATGGCATCCAGACTAATACGTTGCTTCCCGTTTTACCAAAACCATCATCCAACAAAGGTTTCAGTAATGAGAGCATCATAGCATCAGTACCGGCATTCAAAATCAGCGCCACGGCAGCGACAATTAATCCGAGCTTAAATGGCTTAATCAATGGCCATAAACGGCCAAATGTTTGCCACGTAGTTAGGTCTTTATCATTCAACATTAGTTACCAACATTATGCGAAATAGCGCGTTATTCTACTCATTATGAAGCAAAGAACCAAACCACTGGTGATACCAACGGGGTATAAAATGCTCTCTGAGGGTTAATATTCTATATTTATCTTTATAAAACAATACACTAAGCTGACCGGATTTTGCAGTAGAAATCCATCTTACCCCGGACTTTTTATATCGCTGTTCCACACTTTTAGCCGGGAGATGCCAGGGATTATAACGTGATACCGAAGTTAATGTAGCCTGTGGATTAACCGCCTGTATAAAGGCGACTGTGGATGAACTTTTACTTCCATGATGTGGAGTCTGTAAAATATCACTATCCAACGCATTGCCATAATGCTTAACTAAATTTAGTTCCTGGATGCTTTCCAAATCTCCCGTTAATAAGACACTGTATTTACCATCACTGATACGCAAGACACAAGAGTTGGCATTATAAGCATGAGTAGCCAAAACCGTTGGCCAAAGCACATTAAAGGTTAAATGACCCCCATTGCCAACTATCTCCCTGCTGACAACTTCCTCCTGATGAAATCACAGGGGTGCGTAACCAAGCCTCAGGATAGGCTTTCTGTAATACTTCCAGACCACCGATATGATCCATATCCTGATGGCTGATAATCATGCCCAGCAACGATAAACGATGCCAGTTTAGAAATGGCATTATCTCTTTTTCTGCCATGGAGCCACCATTCCAGCGATTACCGGTATCATAAATAATGGCATGCTCTCCCTGTCGAATAACCACAGCTAAACCATGGCCGACATCCAGCATATCAATTCGCCATTTCTCATCAGGCTTTTGCCAGAATGGAACCAGAATAGTGATGAAAGTTACCCATGGTGTAAACAACCCACAGCGCCATAATGAGAGACGCCAGCAGATTATCAGCAGCCAGCCTAGCCCACTAAATAACAGCATTGAACTGGTAACGCTGGCCCATCCATGTTGTAACTCTTCCAGTATAAACAGTACGCCGGATAATGAGTAATCGGCAATCCACCAAAATAACATTGCTATAGATGGTAACCAGAAAAAAAGCAATCCCAGTAATATTGCCGGAACAGTTACAAACGAGACCACGGGTACAGCAACAAGATTTGCAGGCAACGATGTCCAACTAATACCATGAAACATAAAAAGCTGTACTGGTATAAGTAAAATCATCATGGCTAACTGTAGATGAAACCAACGAGCTAAAACCCGATAACAGAAGGTTATCCAGTCAGGCAATGGAACCCACTGAAACCAAAAAATCAATCCGGCAACCGCCAGACAGGATAGCCATAAACTATCCGATAGAATCATCAACGGATCGAATATCAATAATAATGTAATGATACGCAACCAAACCTGCCATGGCGTCCAGTTAATGCCTTTAGCTCTGAGTAACATCCAGAATGAAAGCGCCAGAAAGGCTCTTAAAACGGGAGGATTTACCCCTGATAACCAAACATATAGGGTTGCGGTTATCCATCCCAATAGTATAGGGAAGCACAACCCTATATAACGATTACGGAAAAAGTACTGTATACCTCTGGCTAAAATCCAGCCTACCAGGGCCGCCAGAGAAATATGTAAACCTGATATCGCCATCAGATGCGCGGTTCCCGTTTGTAAAAACAGTGACCTTCGTTCCGATGACATCCCTCCCCGCTCACCAAATGCCAGGGCTAAAATGATATCCTGAGTTGCTAAAGATGCTATGGTTTGTTGCACCCGACAAATTAATTTCTGTCGGATATCTATTGATTTATCGAGTATTTTTGCCGATTTCACTTGCCCAACCAGAGGTTGGTGAATAGCCATAGCCTTACGCTGTTGATCATAACCCTCCTGATTTAAACGACTGTGAACCGCTTTGAATGACAGATTTAACTGCCATTGCTGTCCTGCCGCCATTTGTCGGGCAATTACCTGATCGTTCATCGAAAAATGAAGTGGTAAGGTGAAATATTCAGTCCATGGTAATGGCTGGCCATCTATCTGCTTCACTCGTAGCAACAAAAATTGAGACTCTTCTGTATTGATATCAGCGCTAACGATTTCTCCCTGAACCTGAGCTGAACGCTCTACATAGCGGTTAACCTGACGATAAACCCCTTCGGCATACCACGTACTCCATAGAAAACTGAGTAATATAATAGAGAAAAGCCTTCTCTTATTTCCACAACATCCCGCACACATCAATGCAATTCCCGCAACCGACCACCAAATCAATGAAGAAGGTAATTTGGGAAGAAATAGCAAAGGTAAAGTACCGCTAATCACCGCACATGAAATGAGATCGATTGAGAGGGATGAACGCAAAATAGAGATCCTTGAATAACATCTGATACTGTTTTGTTATTCAACTTTATAAATGGATATCTATTACAGAACGAATCAAGAAAAACAGAACATCGAACCGGAAGGCAATATTTTATAACACTTGCAAGAGGTTACATCAGGGATGCGAGGCTGGTCGAATTTTTCTGTAATTTATAACATTAGAGCCAATAAAAAATCCGGAACAGATTAACTGGTCCGGATTTTACAATTAAGTCAAACAGGCAAGGATTTACGGATTATTAACCGTAAATATTCGCACGATCGCGTAACTCTTTACCTGGTTTGAAGTGAGGAACATATTTGCTTTCCAGTTCCACTTTCTCACCCGTTTTAGGGTTACGTCCAACACGCGGGGCACGGTAGTGAAGAGAAAAACTGCCAAACCCACGGATCTCGATGCGTTCACCACCGGCTAAAGTTACAGCCATATGTTCAAGCATCTCTTTCACTGCATCTTCAACTGATTTAGTTGGTAAATGAGTGTGTCTACTAGCGAGTCTTTCTATAAGTTCAGACTTGGTCATCGTTCCTCCAAGCTTATCAGCTCAACTACCGAAGGGGCAGCATTGCTGCCCCTCGCCATTATTCGCCTTTAGCTGCTTTAAATGCTTCAGCCATAGCGTTAGAGAATCCACCTTCTTCCTGCTTAGCACTGTTAGTGTTATTAACAGTAGCAACGGCTTCTTTCTCATCAGCTTCATCTTTAGCACGCACAGACAGGCTGATTACACGGTTTTTACGATCAACACCAGTGTATTTAGCTTCAACTTCATCACCAACGCTCAGAACCGTCGTTGCATCTTCAACACGATCACGGCTTGCATCAGAAGCACGCAGGTAACCTTCAACGCCACCCGCTAATTCAACTGTAGCACCTTTTGCGTCAACTGCTGTAACTTTCCCTTTAACAATAGCACCTTTCTTGTTGTTAGCCAGGTAGTTGTTAAATGGATCTTCAGCTAATTGCTTAACGCCTAAGGAGATACGCTCACGCTCTGCATCAACTTGCAGAACCACAGCGGCGATTTCGTCACCTTTCTTATAGTCACGAACCGCTTCTTCTCCGGCAACGTTCCAGGAGATGTCCGACAGGTGAACCAGACCATCAATACCGCCGTCTAAGCCGATGAAGATACCAAAGTCAGTGATTGACTTGATCTTACCTTCAACACGCTCGCCCTTGTTATGGGTCTCTGCGAATTGCTGCCATGGGTTAATTTTGCACTGCTTCAGACCCAGGGAGATACGACGACGTTCTTCGTCGATATCCAGAACCATAACTTCAACCACATCGCCCACGTTAACAACTTTAGATGGGTGAATGTTTTTGTTGGTCCAATCCATTTCTGAAACGTGTACCAGACCTTCAACGCCTTCTTCGATTTCAACGAAGCAGCCGTAATCAGTCAGGTTGGTTACGCGGCCAGTCAGTTTAGTACCTTCCGGGTAACGCTTAGCGATAGCTACCCATGGATCTTCGCCTAACTGCTTCAGACCCAGTGAAACACGGGTACGATCGCGGTCGAACTTAAGAACTTTAACCAGGATTTCATCGCCAACATTAACGATTTCGCTAGGATGCTTAACGCGTTTCCAGGCCATATCAGTAATGTGTAACAGGCCGTCAACGCCGCCCAGATCAACGAATGCACCGTAGTCAGTAAGGTTCTTAACAATACCTTTAACTTCCATGCCTTCTTGCAGGTTTTCCAGCAGTTGATCGCGCTCTGCACTGTTTTCTGATTCGATTACAGCACGGCGAGAAACAACAACGTTGTTACGTTTTTGGTCAAGTTTGATAACCTTGAACTCAAGCTCTTTGCCCTCTAAATGCAGCGTGTCACGAACAGGACGAACGTCTACCAGTGAACCTGGTAAGAACGCACGAATGCCGTTAAGCTCAACGGTAAATCCACCTTTGACCTTGCCATTGATAATACCAATAACAGTTGCAGCTTCTTCAGAAGCTTTTTCCAGCGTGATCCAAGCTTCATGACGCTTAGCTTTCTCACGAGACAGCAGAGTTTCACCGAAACCATCTTCGATAGCATCCAGCGCTACGTCTACTTCGTCACCAACCTGGATTTCCAGTTCGCCCTGAGCGTTTTTAAACTGTTCTACTGGGATTGCAGATTCTGACTTCAGACCTGCGTCAACCAGAACAACGTCTTTATCAATAGCAACAACAACGCCACGTACAATGGAACCCGGACGGGTTTCAATTTCATTCAGGGATTCTTCAAAGAGTTGAGCAAAAGATTCAGTCATGTTATTAATCTTCAGGATTCTTAAATTTAACGTCCATCTGACATCCGGCCCGATGGGGTTGTTATACATACCCTGCTTACATCCATGCAACAGAGTTATTCACAAAAAGCCCACTGCCTAAAAAATAAGCAGTAGACATGAATTATTTTAGCACACTTTGCACATAAGCTAATGTACGCTCGATCACTTCATCAACACTCATATGGGTTGAATCCACCATCAACGCATCAGCCGCTGGAACAAGGGGCGCAACCGCCCGATTACGATCCCGGGAATCCCGTTCCTGTATCTCGGACAAAAGACGTTCAAATTTAACACACTGGCCCTTTTCCTGCAACTGTAGCATGCGCCTTCTGGCTCTCTCTTCTGCGCTCGCATCAAGAAAAATTTTCACCGGCGCATCAGGGAAAACAATAGTCCCCATATCACGACCATCCGCGATTAGCCCTGGGGCCTCTCGAAATGCTCGTTGACGACGCAACAATGCTTCTCTGACGCGTGGAAATGCAGCAACTTGAGAGGCCGCATTTCCTACGGTCTCATTACGAATTTCATTGGTTACTGTTTCACCCTCAAGAATCACCTGTAATTGGTTTTGTTGAGAAATGAAACGGACATCCAAATGAATAGCCAGAGGAACCAGCGCCTCTTCTGAGGCCAGATTCACTTCATGATGTAGTGCTGCTAATGCTAAAACGCGATAAATAGCACCCGAATCCAGTAAATGCCAACCCAGTTTTTCAGCCAAAGCCTGACAAAGTGTTCCTTTTCCCACTCCGCTTGGACCGTCAACGGTTATTACCGGCACAACTGCTGTCATATCGAGCTCCTCTAAACCAGAAAATCATGATGTGCTTCAATAAAGCATATTGCGTGATTATACGCATCATCCTCGCTAACTGACAGAATATGTATCAGGCACAGTCGCATGTAAAAATAACAAAACCTTATATTTCAATAAGAAAAAACATAAATAGATGGGTGTTAAATAGATTTTTAGCGGAAAAGAGATGGAGTTTATTACCTGAATCGTGCAAATAACAGATCAGTGATACAGGCAATTAAAGCCTGTATCACTCAGATTGATGACAAAGTCTGATAGTTCTGTTTAGTACCTTGAGATAGCCAATCGTTGGGAGGGACGGGCGTGGGGGTCGACTTGGCGCCAGCCAACGAAGTGCCCGTAGCCCGGCCGGGCCCAACGCACTCCGTAGCTGAGTACAGACGCTTTACCGGCCGTTCTCAGTGCAGATATAAGCACCCTGTTTTTACGGTCGGAATAGACTCAGATGCTGATTCATTAGGTTTGTCAGCAGTCTGAGTGATACCGGCAATTAAAACCTGTATCACTTAAAATAACCAAGTTATGCCAACTGACTTAAACGAGCGAACTGTTTAAAATAATCAGGGAAGGTTTTAGCCGTACATTTAGGATCCAAAATGGTAACCGGCGTATCAGACAGTGCGACCAGTGAAAAACACATCGCCATACGGTGATCGTTATAAGTTTCAATCTCCGCGTGTTTCAGCTGTAGAGGTGGAACAACTCGAATATAATCTTCCCCCTCTTCCACTTCTGCTCCTACTTTTCTCAGTTCAGTTGCCATTGCGCTGAGGCGATCGGTCTCTTTCACTCGCCAGTTATAGATATTACGAATGCGCGTTTCCCCTTTGGCAAACAGCGCAGTGGTGGCAATAGTCATCGCAGCATCGGGAATATGATTCATATCCATATCAATACCGTTCAACACACCGTGCTGACATTCAATAAAATCATCACCCCAGATAATTTTGGCACCCATAGCTTCCAGCACGTCAGCAAAACGAATATCACCCTGAACACTGTTTTTACCAATGCCCGTCACCCGTACGCTACCGCCTTTAATCGCAGCAGCGGCGAGAAAGTAAGATGCCGAAGAAGCGTCACCTTCAACCAGATATTGTTCCACGGCACGATACTGCTGCTGCCCTTTGACGTGGAAAACCTGATAGTTGTCATGGCTTACTTCAACACCAAAATCACGCATCATATGCAGTGTGATTTCAATATAAGGTTTTGAAACCAAATCACCTTTAATCGTAATATGGGTATCCTGCATCGCCAGCGGGGCCGCCATTAGTAAGGCTGTTAAAAATTGACTGGATACCGAACCATCTACAGAGATGTTTCCCCCTTGAAATCCACCCCGAAGTCGAAGCGGTGGGTAATCTTGTTGCTCAAGATAATCAATTCTGGCACCGCCCTGGCGTAATGAATCAACCAGATGCCCAATCGGACGCTCTTTCATTCGAGGTTCGCCGGTCAGGATGATATCACCCTGCCCCAGACTTAATGCCGCAGCCAGTGGGCGCATAGCCGTACCAGCATTACCCAAAAATATTTCTAATGCGCTATGGGCTTTTAATGGTCCACCAGCACCCTCGATATCACAAATGGTATGGCAATCAGATAATTGATAGTGAACACCCAGCGCTTTTAATGCGTTAAGCATATGACGAACGTCATCACTGTCTAACAGGTTAGTTAGTCGGGTTTTGCCCTGAGCCATTGCTGCTAAGAGTAACGCCCGGTTAGAAACACTTTTTGAACCAGGCAAATTAATAGTTCCATCAAATTTCGCAATGGGTTGTAGGGTTAACGATTCCAGCATGGGTAAATGTTCTCTTGTTATCTATTTTGAATATTCAAATCGGTAAAAACTAATTTGCAGTTATCTTCAGGCTTTCAACGAAAGCTCTGCCGCACGCACGGCGTGTATCTCTGCGGTGTCATATAAAGGCACGGAGGCATCTTTAGCGCCAACCAACAGACCTATCTCAGTACAGCCCAGAATAATTCCCTGAGCGCCTTTATCAGCCAACTGCTGCATGATTCGGCTAAATTGTTGACGAGATTCTGTATCAATCTTGCCCAGACAAAGCTCTTGATAAATTACGCGATGCACAATTTCACGATCTGCTTCATCGGGTACAATAACCTCAATGCCATGCTGACTACTGAGTCGTCCCTTATAAAAATCTTGTTCCATGGTAAAACGAGTGCCTAACAGGCCAACTTTCTTAATACCATCTTCCAGAATAACGTCTGCTGTTGCATCAGCAATATGGCAAACAGGAATCGCAACCGCATTCTCTACCGTTTCATACACCTTGTGCATAGTGTTGGTACAAATAACTAAAAAATCGGCACCCGCACCTTCGAGCTTACGCGCTGCTTTTGCCAGATGCTCACCCGCGGCCGCCCAATCTCCCTGATGCTGTAACTGTTCTATTTCCTGAAAATCAACGCTTAACAGTACAATTTTAGCCGAATGCAAACCACCAAGATGATGACGGATGGTTTCATTGATATGACGATAATAAGGGATAGTTGATTCCCAACTCATACCGCCAATAAGCCCTATCGTTTTCATTGGGTTAGCTCTCAATCATTACAATTTTTGTCTGATAATTATATGGCTATAAAATAAATCTCTGACAACAGACAAATCAAATCGTCTGTTGTCGAGTTATTACTGTTGAATTTATACGATCGTCAACCAACGGTAATTAACCGTGGCGTCGTTCAAAAACAGCCATAAACTGAGTCAATGCCTGAACACCAGCCAACGGCATTGCGTTGTAGATAGATGCACGCATTCCACCCAGAACCCGGTGCCCTTTTAGTGCATGCAAACCGGCAACCTGAGCCTCTTCGAGGAATACCTTATCCAATGTTCCATCCCCTAATTGGAATGGAACGTTCATCCAGGAACGGTTAGGGATCGCAACACCATTACGATAGAAATCACTGTTATCAATAAAACTGTATAGGTGGGACGCTTTCTCTTCGTTACGGCGCGCCATTTCGGTCAATCCACCTTGGGCTTTTAACCATTTAAATACCAGTCCGGACAGGTACCATGCAAAGGTAGGTGGCGTGTTGAACATCGAGTCATACTTATTTAACACGGTAAAATCGAGAATAGATGGTGTCTCTTTGCGGGCTTTACCCAGAAGATCTTCACGTATAATGATCACCGTAATACCTGCCGGTCCAATATTCTTTTGCGCTCCGGCATAAATCACACCATAACGGCTAACATCAATTGGGCGAGATAAGATGGTTGAGGAGAGGTCCGCTATAACAACGCGATCGCCAAAATCAGGCTGTTCATCAATAGCAACACCGTCAATCGTCTCATTTGGGCAGAAATGAACATAAGCAGATTTATCACTCAGTACCCAATCTTTCATTGGTTTTATTGCTGACAAACCATCAATCTGGGTCTTTGCATCAAACACATTTGGCTTACAATATTTTTCAGCTTCCTGAATAGCACTGTGAGCCCAATAGCCGCCGTCAATGTAATCAGCCTGGGTAGCATCACCTAATAAATTTAATGGGATCGCAGCAAATTGCGCGCGCGCGCCACCGTGACTAAATAGCACTTTATAATTATCAGGAATTTTCATCAGATCGCGCAGGTCACGCTCAGCCGTTTCAGCTACCTGAATAAACTCTTTACCGCGGTGGCTAATTTCCATGACCGATGTGCCGAGCCCCTGCCAATCACAAAGTTCTTGTTGTGCCTGACGTAACACTTCAACCGGTAGCATTGCCGGCCCTGCACTAAAATTAAATACCTGTGCCATTTACTTCACCGCCCTGATAGAGATTATGGATTAGTTTTTAGAAATAGGATTATCGGTTTTATCATTCACTTAGTTTTGCTGCAATGCTTTATGCATCAGTTCTGATTAATTTTTCAGACTGTTCTACATCGGTTTTGTTGCTGGCAGCAGGAAAGTCTGTTGTATATTACAAAGAAAGCGAATGAATCAACCAAAAGAAACCACAAGATAGCGATATTCATCGACATTGCATGAAAAACAGCAAATATTCTGGCTAATATAAGAAAGGGAAAAAATAGCGGATGTCGTTTACCAAACTGACATCCGCTATCACTCACTAAAAACTAATCTCCAACCTATTCATTAATACTCATTAAACATCTTCTGAATTTCAACCGGATCTTGTGTTTTGGTTAATGCTAACTGTAGCAACACCCGTGCTTTTTGTGGGTTCAACGTACCCGATGCAACAAAACCATATTTAGCATCATCGATTTCTGCATCCTGAGTAGTGGACCCCGTTGGAACACGAGAAGAACGAACCACTACGGCCCCTTGCTCTCTGGCACTAACCAGCGCATCAAATACTGTTTTATATAAGTTACCGTTACCTACACCGGCGCTAACAATACCTTTAGTGCCATCCGCCAGTAATGCTTTAACTGGCGCAGCTGAAGCATTTGCGTAACTATATATAATGTCGACTTTCGGCAATTCAGTTAGTTTACTTACATCAAAAGGCGCTTCAGGTGCATGAGCGCGCGTTGGCATCCGCTGATAATCGACTTTGCCATTATGGATATATCCCAGTGGCCCGTAATTCACCGCCTGAAAAGTCTGAACACCTGTAGTACTGGTTTTAGTCACGTCCCGACCACCAACAACCACATCATTCATAGCAACCAATACTCCACGACCCGCAGAGTTTTTATCTGAGGCTACGACCACTGCATTATAAAGATTGAATGGGCCATCAGCACTCATAGCGGTAGCTGGACGCATGGCGCCAACCATAACAACGGGTTTATTACATTTAACCGTCAGGTTCAGGAAGTAAGACGTTTCTTCCATCGTATCGGTGCCATGAGTGATCACGAAACCATCGCTACTATCACAACGTTCATTAATCGTCTTGGCCAGTTTAAGCCAGACTTCGTCATTCATATCTTGTGAACCGATATTAACAATCTGCTCACCTTTAATATCAGCAATATCTTTTAGCTGTGGTACCGCATCAACCAAGCGTTCAACACCAAACTGACCGGCAACATAATTGGATTGTGTTTCTGAAACGCCTCCACCAGCAATAGTCCCGCCTGTTGCCAGAACGGTAATAGTAGGTAATTTTGCCAACGCAGGCACGGTGAAACAACAAAGCAAAGCACCAAGAGCAGTCTTCTTAAACACTGACATACTTAATCTCCTCTCTACGTTATTCTTAAAATAAAAATTAGGATGAGTTATTGATACATTTGAAATAGCCAATCATAGACGTGGTGAAAAATAGCTTCACTAGCCAAAAAAATCCCAATCTGTCTGACGTTAATCACTCATATAAAAAATTATAATGCAGCGTAATTAAGCTCTGACAGCAGATCACCACTTAACACTCTGAAACTCACTGTATTATCAGGGTATTTGATTTTTTTTTCTGTGACATTACGCCCGAGAACTAACATTTATTGAACCATTGCGCCAATTAATTATTGCATCACGTACTATGGAGCTATGACCAAAAACCCCGTATGATGCCGGATCGTTAAACTGATGAAACAGAAATGGATAACCCCATTAAAATCAAGAGCCTAAATTAATGCAAACAATCACTTCTGCGACAACACAAACCTTTATTCCTGGTAAAGATGCGGCATTGGAAGACTCCATCTCTCGTTTTCAGCAAAAGCTGACGCAATTAGGATTTAATATAGAAGAAGCGTCCTGGCTTAACCCGGTTCCAAACGTTTGGTCGGTACATATACGTGATAAGGATTGTCCACTCTGTTTTACCAACGGAAAAGGCGCAACCCGAAAAGCAGCGCTGGCTTCTGCACTGGGTGAATATTTTGAGCGGCTATCCACTAACTACTTTTTTGCAGATTTCTATTTAGGAAAAACTATTGCTGAAAGTGATTTTGTTCACTATCCCAATGAAAAGTGGTTCCCTGTTTCACCGGACAACAGCTTACCTGAAGGCATTTTAGATTCGCATCTGCATGCCTTCTATGATCCTGACCAAAGCCTGACTGCCACCGAGCTGGTTGATTTACAGTCTGGAAATGTTGAGCGTGGTATCTGCGCCCTACCGTTTGTTCGTCAATCCGACCTGGAAACGGTTTACATTCCAATGAATATTATCGGCAACCTTTATGTCTCTAACGGGATGTCTGCCGGCAATAACCGTAATGAAGCACGGGTTCAGGCGCTGTCAGAAATTTTTGAGCGTTTTGTAAAAAACCGCATTATTGCTGAAGCTATTAGCTTGCCAGAAATCCCACAGGCAATGATCAATCTTTACCCACAGGTAAAAGAAGCAATAAACACTCTTGAAGCTGAAGGCTTCCCTATATTTGCTTATGATGCTTCTCTCGGTGGTCAGTATCCTGTTATCTGCGTTGTGCTATTCAATCCCGCCAATGGAACCTGTTTTGCCTCATTTGGTGCTCACCCTGATTTTGGTGTCGCTTTAGAGCGTACCGTCACTGAATTGCTACAGGGCCGCAGCCTGAAAGATCTGGATGTGTTCAACGCACCAACGTTTGATAACGAAGAAGTGGGTGAATATGCCAATCTGGAAACTCATTTTATTGACTCCAGCGGTTTGATTTCCTGGGATCTGTTTAAACAGCAGGCCGACTATGAGTTTGTTGGCTGGGACTTCAGTGGCACTTCTGAAGAAGAGTTTGCCACTATGATGGCTATCTTTAATAAAGAAGAAGTAGAGGTCTATATTGCTGATTATACCCATTTGGGTGTTGATGCCTGCCGGATTCTGGCGCCTGGTATGTCTGATATTTATCCTGCTGAAGATTTGGTGTTAGCCAATAACAATATGGGGCAACACCTGAGAGATACCATTTTGAGTCTGCCTTCCAGCCAATGGCAACCCGAAGAGTATCTGGCTTTAATTGAGCAGTTAGATCAGGAAGGTCTGGATGACTTTGTGCGTGTACGTGAACTACTGGGCATGGCAACCGGTTCTAACAACGTTTGGAGTAGCCTGCGTGTAGGTGAACTCAAATCTATGCTGGCCCTCGCCGGTGGCGATTTGGATCAGGCGTTAAGCTGGGTAGAATGGACTCAGGAGTTCAACGCATCGCTATTCAGTGAAGAACGTCGTAACTACTATCGTTGTTTGCAAACCCTATTATTAATGCAGGTAGATGCTGAAGAGCGCGATCCGGAACAGTACAATCCAGCCTTCAACCGTATGTATGGCGAAGATACCGTAACTACCGTCTGGAATAATATTCGCGGAATACAACGCTTTCATAGCATTTTTGATGTAGATCAAGATTTAACTCAACTGCCTGCACACTGCTCTTTATTGACTGCATATAACAAATTACAGGCGGCTAAGCGGCAGTCTTAATTAAATGACCAAATAACAAGACTCTTTATAAAAAATAGAGAGTCTTGTTAGTATCTCTTTTAAAAGTAAAATAATAAGAATTAATGTTAAATAAAGGTAAAAATATATAATTAATAAATTTAAATCCAATACATTATTTATATTTCATTAACAGATCCTGATATCGTTTCAGCCCTTCATTAAAATTATTTTGCAAACATTAAAAAAATTTTTACGTAAATTAATCAATTAGATACGTTAAAAAAATACTTTTTCACGTCCTTTTTTACATTTATTCATTTTACTCATCATGATCAGTATCAATTTTTGCAGTATACTGCTTTGTTAGTATCACCAAGCAATTTAGTCTTCAGTCTTTTATTTAGGCGCAGAGATATTATTACGTGAAAACAGATAATCCTATCGCAGCATTATCACCCGCCGCCATGGCTCAGGTTGCCGAGAATGCGGGAATATATAAAGCTACAAAACATCCAGCTATTACATTCTGCTCAGCAATATTAGCTGGCGCATTTATTTCCATTGCATTCGTCTTCTATATTACAGCTACTACCGGAACAGCGAATGTTCCTTTTGGCATGGCTAAATTTTTAGGTGGCGTCTGCTTCTCTTTAGGTTTGATGTTGGTTGTTGCCTGTGGCACCGACCTCTTCACCTCAACGGTAATGACCTGTATTGCTAAAGCAACCAATCACATTACCTGGGGTCAAATGATCCGTAACTGGATCAATGTTTATTTAGGCAATTTAGTTGGTGCCCTGTTCTTTGTTGCTATTATATTTCTAGCAGGCCAAATCACTGCCGCTAACGGGCTTTGGGGGCTAAATGTACTCCAAACGGCTGACCATAAGCTACATCATACCTTTGTAGAAGCGGTTGCTCTTGGTACACTAGCTAACCTGATGGTCTGTTTAGCAGTATGGATGAGTTACGCCGGACGCAGTTTGACCGATAAAATGCTGGTAATGATCCTTCCAGTAGCAATGTTTGTTGCCAGCGGTTTTGAGCACAGCATTGCAAACATGTTTATGATTCCAATGGGAATCGTTATTAAGAATTTTGCATCTCCTGAGTTCTGGCACATGATTAATGCCACTCCGGAGCAATTTCCAAGCCTGACTGTTAGTAACTTTGTTATAGACAACTTAATCCCCGTGACTATCGGAAATATCATCGGTGGGTTAATGGTAGGTTTGCCTTTTTGGGCAATGTATTTACGTGGTGGGAAGCACTAGTTCGACGCTTCCTTCAATAAAAGGTTAATCCAATTTCCTTAGAATACGAAAGGTAGGTAAAAAATGACCGAGCTTAACCAAAAGTTTGTCAAAGCGTGGGAAGGTTTTAAAGAAGGCGACTGGAAACATAACGTTGACGTTCGTGACTTTATCCAAAAAAACTACACCCCATATGAAGGTGATGAATCTTTCCTGGCTGGCGCAACTGATGCGACTGACAAGCTATGGGATAAAGTGATGGAAGGCATCAAAATCGAGAACCGCACTCATGCGCCGGTTGATTTTGACACTGACCTGGCTTCAACCATTACCTCTCACGATGCGGGTTATATCAATAAAGAATTAGAAACCATCGTTGGTTTACAAACCGATGCTCCATTAAAGCGCGCCATCATTCCATTTGGCGGCATTAAAATGGTTGAAGGTTCTTGTCAGGTGTATGGTCGTGAACTCGATCCATCACTGAAAAAAATCTTCACTGAATATCGTAAAACTCACAACCAGGGCGTTTTTGATGTTTATACCAAAGACATCCTGAACTGCCGTAAATCCGGTGTGTTAACCGGCCTGCCAGATGCTTATGGCCGTGGCCGTATCATCGGTGACTACCGTCGCGTAGCAGTCTATGGTATCGACTTCCTGATGGCTGACAAATACGCTCAATTCCAGTCTCTGCAAGAGAAAATGGAAAACGGTGAAGACTTAGAAATGACCATCCAACTGCGCGAAGAAATTGCTGAGCAACATCGTGCACTGGGTCAAATGAAAGAAATGGCCGCAAAATACGGCTGTGATATTTCTGCTCCGGCAACTAACGCTCGTGAAGCCGTTCAGTGGACTTACTTTGCCTATCTGGCAGCAGTAAAATCACAAAACGGTGCTGCAATGTCTTTCGGTCGTGTATCAACGTTCCTTGACGTTTATATCGAACGCGACATGAAAAAAGGCCTAATCACTGAAAGCGAAGCTCAAGAGCTGATCGACCATTTAGTAATGAAGCTGCGTATGGTTCGTTTCCTGCGTACTCCTGAATATGATGAGCTGTTCTCTGGTGACCCAATCTGGGCAACAGAATCTCTGGCTGGTATGGGTGTTGATGGTCGTACTCTGGTTTCTAAAACCAGTTTCCGTTTCCTGAACACGCTATACACCATGGGCCCTTCTCCGGAACCAAACATGACCATTCTGTGGTCTGAGAAGTTACCAATCGCATTTAAAAAGTATGCAGCGAAAGTGTCTATCGATACCTCATCTGTACAGTATGAGAACGATGACCTGATGCGTCCTGACTTTAACAACGATGACTATGCTATCGCTTGCTGCGTAAGCCCAATGATCGTTGGTAAACAAATGCAGTTCTTTGGTGCTCGTGCAAACCTAGCTAAAACCATGCTGTATGCAATTAACGGCGGTATGGATGAAAAAATGAAGATCCAGGTTGGTCCAAAAGAAGCGCCAATGACCGATGCAGTACTGGATTACGACAAAGTTATGGATCGTTTAGATCACTTCATGGACTGGTTAGCAAAGCAGTACGTGACTGCGCTGAACGTTATTCACTATATGCATGACAAATACAGCTACGAAGCAGCCCTGATGGCTCTGCACGATCGTGACGTGGTTCGCACCATGGCATGTGGTATCGCTGGTCTGTCCGTTGCAGCTGACTCCCTGTCTGCTATTAAGTACGCAAAAGTTAAACCAATCCGTGACGAAGACGGCCTGGCGATTGACTTTGAGATTGAAGGTGAATATCCACAGTTCGGTAACAACGACTCTCGCGTTGATGATATCGCCTGTGACCTGGTAGAACGTTTCATGAAGAAAATTCAGAAACTGCGTACCTATCGCCACGCAATCCCTACTCAGTCTGTTCTGACCATCACGTCTAACGTGGTATATGGTAAGAAAACTGGTAACACCCCAGATGGTCGTCGCGCTGGTGCACCATTCGGACCAGGTGCTAACCCAATGCACGGTCGTGACCAGAAAGGTGCGGTTGCCTCTCTGACTTCTGTTGCTAAACTGCCGTTTGCTTACGCTAAAGATGGTATTTCTTATACCTTCTCTATCGTTCCAAATGCACTGGGTAAAGATGACGATGTTCGTAAAGCTAACCTTGCAGGCCTGATGGATGGTTACTTCCACCACGAAGCCAGCATCGAAGGTGGTCAACACCTGAACGTTAACGTTATGAACCGCGAAATGCTGTTAGACGCTATGGAAAATCCTGAGAAGTATCCTCAGTTAACCATCCGCGTATCTGGTTATGCAGTGCGTTTTAACTCACTGACTAAAGAACAGCAACAAGACGTTATTACCCGGACATTCACTCAAACTATCTAATTTGATTAGTTTGGAAATGCTCTGAAAACGAAGCCCTGCAATATTTTGCAGGGCTTTTTTCATTAACAATAAAAATACCAGCTTTAAAAGAAATCTTAACCAGAATGTCATAGAATAGAGGTTCAGCCAAAGCAACTCATTAATTTGGTAAACTGAAAATCATTATTAACAGATAGTCTGGTCAAAAACCTATTTAATGACAGAGACAGACTGTCTCAGAAGCAAACATGTTGGGCCCTTTTGAGGGTCAATTTTGGAGTACATCGTAATGTCAGCAGTAAATGGTCGCATTCACTCATTTGAATCCTGCGGTACCGTCGACGGTCCGGGAATTCGTTTTATCGTCTTTTTTCAGGGTTGTCTGATGCGCTGCCTTTACTGCCACAACCGGGATACCTGGGATACTCACGGTGGTAAAGAAGTGGCGGTTGACGATCTGATGAAAGAGATCGTTACCTATCGCCATTTTATGAACGCTTCCGGTGGTGGTGTTACCGCATCAGGTGGGGAGGCTATCTTACAGGCTGAATTTGTTCGCGATTGGTTTCGCGCCTGCAAAAAAGAAGGGATTCATACCTGTCTGGATACTAACGGATTTGTTCGTCGTTATGATGCGGTGATTGATGAGCTGTTAGATGTAACCGACCTGGTGATGCTGGACTTAAAACAGTTGGACGACAGTGTACATCAAAATCTGGTGGGAGTATCCAACCATCGTACTCTGGAGTTTGCACGCCATTTAGCCAAACGTAACCAAAAAACCTGGATCCGTTATGTAGTGGTTCCCGGTTGGTCTGATGATGAGAAGTCTGCCCGTATGCTGGGTGAATTTACTCAGAATATGACTAACATCGAGAAAATAGAGCTGCTCCCTTACCATGAATTGGGTAAACACAAATGGGTTGCCATGGGTGAAGAGTACGGACTTGATGGCGTAAAACCACCGACTAAAGAGATCATGGATCGCGTCAAATCCATCCTTGAAGAATATGGTCACAAAGTGATCTATTGATATTCACGCCCCTGATTATTGCTAAAAGCCCGTAATAAATTACGGGCTCAAAACTAATAACAAACCTAATAAATTAAAACCTGCAAATATTCCGACCGTAAAAACATAGTGCTTATATCTACATCTGGAACGGTCGGAAAACAATCTGTACTCAGCTACTGAGCGTGTTGGGCCTGGCCGGGTTAGGGGCGCTTCGTTGGCTTACGCCAAGTCGACCCCAACACCCGTCCCTCCCAACAATTTAGCTATCTTAAGGGAATAAACTGAACTGGCAGACTTTGTCATCAATCTCAGTCCATAATAAATTACGAGCTTATTAAAAATTAATAACACCTAAGCTTTACTGCATCGCCAATGGATTACGATGATGCTGTGCCCGATTAAGCAACATAATCAGGAATATCGCTGCCGCCACCGCTATCACCACGAACAGTAATCGGTCAGAATAGTGCTGCATTAATGTAGCTGTTAATGCAGGTCCTGCCAGGCTTCCTACCGTATAGCTCAACAAAAGCGTCTGATTCATGGTTATCAGTTCACTGGTATCAACTTTTTCACACGCCCATGCCATTGCCACTGGATAGAGTGTAAAGCCGGAGAATCCCAATATAAACAGCGCCGGTGCTAATGGATAACCACTAATAATCACCATTGAGCTGACAATAATAGCAAATACCTGAATACGCAGAACGAATACACGTCCATAACGTTCAACCAGCTTACCTGCGGGTAATTGGCCAACAATACCGGCCCCAACCATCAGCGCAATCCAGTAGCCAACATCCGCATCTCTGTAACCTGCATGAGAAAGATAGATTGGTAGCAGACCGTACAAAGAACCAATTACCACACCGGAAATAATACAGCCAATAATTCCTAACCGGGCATCACGGCGTTTCCACATTGACCATACAGATAGCTTTTTATCAACAGATTCTGGTTTAGGAAAACGGGCAAATAACAATGGCAAAATTGCCAGCAACAGCAAGCTAATAACCCAAGGTAATATTTCAATAAGATTGGTTGGAATAATGCCTAATAACAACTGCCCTATCAGCGTTCCCGCATAGTAAATGACCATATACGCAGCAAGCAACAATCCACGGGTATTGATGGTTCCATTACGCAATAACGCACTTTCTACTACTACCCAAATAACAGCACAGGCAATACCTGCCAGTAAGCGCCACAGGCTCCAACTAACAAAGTCGACTGAAAATCCCAGCAATAGCGTAGCTACAATAAAAAGTGCGCACGAATAGTAATAGGTTCGATTAAAACCTAAAGTGCTAATACAGAGCCCTGCTATCAAGGTCCCTAACAGATTTCCGCCAAAATAGGCCGATCCGACAATACCAACTTGCCAGGTAGTTAAAGATTCATGAATTAACCAGAGAGGAACCAGCGTATTCAATACCGCCATTGATGTTGTAAATAACAACAGCCCGGCCAGCAGTAACAGCACGGGACGATTAAACGCAGACATTTTTATGCCAAAACAGGGGAAGGAAAAATAATGTTGCGCATCATCCCACTGCTATTTTAAAAGTCAATTAGCAAAAAAATGATTGTTACACATTGGATATTCTGAAAAGAAAATCATTCTGATTAATTCTTTTAATACAATGAATTATATTTTTTAACTATAAGTTTAGTCGTTAGTTTTTATTGTTATAAAAACACGTTGAATATAGAAGAAGAGAAATAACCATTAATTATGGTTAATGTAGAACCAAATTTAGTTTAAAGGTGTTAATGAAATATGACCGTGATAGCAGGCCAGTTTGCATTTTCCGCAGCCGTTACAGCGTGCTCTATCCACCGTTACCTGATTAAGTGAATCAAAGATTATTGCCTGCTGTGGGCAACTCATCACACACAAACGACAATAATTATCCATTCGTCCCAAACAACTGGTACTGACCACTGGTTTCAACCCGGTATCTGGTGCAATTTGTGGTTCCAGAGCACCGGTTTGACACACATCTGTACACTTATGACAAAAATCACAGTCAGCATATTCAATTTGCAATTCAGCCTTACCCTCATTCATGGCAATAATGCCATATGGACAGGCTGATACACATTCACCACAACCATTACATAAGCGTAAGAATAATGATTCCATAATCGCCTGAGGCGGGCGACCGGTCCGACGAGCGATATCCTGATGTTCAATACCAGCCTGAGTTTGCTGTCCGGCTTTAAAAAAACCACGTAGTAAACCTCGACGACTCACCGTATGGTGAGTCATCCAGGCTTTGTAGTATTTCTCATCACGACTATCGATAGCCATTAGAAAAACAGATCCTTACTGATTACAGGAACGTTCAATCGCTGTTGCCAGTGAGCTAAAGTAATGGACGTGAGCTGGGCGATCCCCTGATAGAAAGGATGTTCCGCCCTCTCCTCCAGTAAAGCTAAAAAGCGGCTGCTCCATGGTAGTACATGGTCGCTCAGGAGAGTGCTCAATTGTTCGGGCTGATTTTCTGCCAACCATGCAGCCAACATTAGCAATAAACCAATATGGTCTTCCGGTTCACGCTGCTGCTGTTGTACTTCAATACCCAATGAAACTTGCCATTGGCGTAAGTCCAACATTGAATTACCGAAAACTACACTCTCACGATCCAGATAAACTGAACCCCATGGTGGTGCAGGTAATGCATCAGGACCAATAAATAAACGCTGATAGGCTTCATCCAACGTTTGTCTATGTTCAATATTTAATCCGGTATTAATCAACGTCGCTGCCGCTCTGATCTCAGACATGGCGCCGCAGGGCCATTCCTCTTGCCAGTTATCATTACTGAGTAATTCAAGCAGAGAAATCACTTCTGGCCGATCCGGAGCATAATACAACAATGCTCCCAGCATCCGACCCGTTAACGAAACATCATCAAGATCGGCAAGGCCAGGCATAGCAGGAGAAGTCATAGATAACCTTTCTGTCAGTTGGAAACTCAATAAACAGCGCCCTTTCGGACGCCGCTTATTGTATTACAGATTAACCACCGAAGGTGACACCAACGGTCATATGCAGATTATAGAATACTGCACGGCCAATGATTTCACCGCAAACCACCAGAATGAAACCCGCTAACATGGCCAAGGTTCCTGGCTTGTTACCTTTAAGCATTGGATATATCCACAGCGCCAGACCAATAGCGACCAGAACTAAACGCAGTGCCATCAACTTACCAAACTGTGGAACCAGCGCCATGGCAGAAGTCACGGTGCTGTGCATACCAGCCAGTTCAGTACCTTGCATTAACGCAGAACCAATGCTGACCAGGAAAGCAATAACGCTCACCGCAGCCAGTAACTTCCCACTGCAGTTACAGTCACGGTTTTTCAGCAGACAACCCAATAGCGGACCACCAATCAATACCGTCAGGAAGAAGTTCAGTGTGGTATAACCGTTATGCCAGGTCGGTACGGTATCGATCTGATATACGCGACACATCGCATAAACAAAGGCTATGCCAGCAACCATACCGATAACCAACCAGACTTTACCCAGTGCCTGAGGCATCTTGCCCAATATGGCAATTAACCAGTAGAAGCCACCAATGGCAAAGAATGCAGAACCCAAAGCAATCTCGTTACTCAGGCCAGACTCACCCACGCGATTTAATGAGTTAAAGGCGCGGGCAATGGTTCCCAAATGCATTACTGAAGCGATAAAAGCGATCCCCATCAGAACCCAAATGAAGAACATACCTTTATGAATCGATTTTCTCTGTTCGTCTGTTGTTTGGTTGCACAGAAGTGCCAGACCTAAAACGATAAACCCACCGACCGCACACTGGCCCAGTACGGTGAATAACATCAACGGCCATTCATGCCATCCCAGTTCCATATTAAACCTCCTTCGGATTGGATAAATGACCGGTAGTGTCGCCAACAGGACGGCTACAGGCATTAGGTTTCAGCACAATATTCGGTCGGGTATATTTCTCAGCCGGCAACGGTGCAATCTCAGCCAGACGACCATACTTTTCGCGCAGTTCATCAATTGGCCCAAAGTCCAGCGCACGTAAAGGGCAAGACTCTACGCAAATTGGCTTTTTACCCTCTTTTATCACCCGATCGTGGCAACCATCGCACTTGGTCATATGACCTTTAGCGGCGTTATATTGTGGTGCACCGTATGGGCAAGCCATATGACAATAACGACAGCCAATACAAACCTCTTCATTAACCAGTACAAAACCGTTTTCATCCTTATGCATTGCGCCACTTGGACAAACTTTGACGCAGGCAGGATCGCTACAGTGGTTACAAGCGATGGACAGATAGTAGGCAAATACGTTTTGGTTCCAGGTATCACCATCTTTTTGCCAGTCGCCGCCAGCATATTCATAAATGCGGCGGAAACTGACATCCGGAGTTAAATCTTTATAGTCTTTACACGCCAGCTCGCAGGTTTTACAGCCCGTGCAACGACTTGAATCAATAAAAAAACCATATTGTGTTGTCATTGGCTGCTCCTTAAACTTTCGCAACTTCAACTAAGTTTGTATGCTGAGGATTACCTTTCGCCAGCGGTGACGGTCGAAGTGTGGTCAGCACGTTGATGCTACCCGCATGGTCGACACCTTTACTGTCCGGCGTATACCAGGCACCCTCACCTAATGCCACCACTCCCGGCATCATACGTGGAGTCACTTTAACGTTAATATGGGTTTCACCCCGGTCGTTAAACATGCGGATCATGTCACCATTTTGAATGCCGCGTTTCTGAGCATCAATTGGGTTCATCCACACTTCCTGACGGGCAGCCGCTTTCAGCACATCAATATTGCCGTAAGTAGAGTGACAACGTGCTTTATAGTGGAAGCCGATTAATTGCAGTGGATAGGTTTCACGCATTGGATCGTCTGCCCCTTCAAAAGTCGAGACATGAATAGGCAATGGTGAAATTACATCACCTTTCGGCAGTTCCCAGGTTTTAGCCATTTCAGCCAAACGTTCTGAATAAATCTCGATTTTGCCTGAAGGCGTACCTAATGGATTAGCCTGTGGGTCATCACGGAATGATTTATAGGCAATAAAGTGCCCGGCCGGATCTTTACGCTTGATGATCCCCATTTTGCGGAACTCTTCAAACGTAGGCAGCAGGGGATCTTTCTCACAGGATTGCTGATACAGATGGCGTAGCCATTCTTCCTGAGTACGACCTTCAGTAAACTGAGATTCAACCCCCATACGTTTGGCAATCTCAGAGGTCATCTCATAAATAGAGCGGCACTCAAACTGAGGTTCAACGGCTTTATCCGCAAAAATGACATAGCCCATATTTCCTGATGACGCATCCAGACAGAAATCCATCTGCTCTGAGGTAGTTAAGTCTGGCAGTAAAATATCAGCACAGCGGGCGCTGGCGGTCATATGGTTCTCAATCACCACCACCATTTCACATTTGGTATCGTCGCCAAGAATTTCCAGCGTCCTATTAATGTCTGAGTGTTGGTTCAACATGCTGTTACCAGCATAGTTCCAGATAAATTTAATTGGCTGCTTCAACTTATCGGTACCACGTACACCATCACGAGTCGCTGTCATTTCCGGGCCACGCATAATCGCATCGGTCCACAGGAAGAATGAGATACTGTCTTTAACCGGATTTTCCAGCGTTGGGAAACGCACAAATGGAATTGCGTAGGAACCTTCACGAGCACCAGTGTTACCACCAGTAATTCCCACATTACCTGTCAGGCAGGCTAATACTGCAATCGAACGGGCAACCTGCTCACCATTAGCATGGCGCTGAGGGCCCCAGCCTTGACAAATATAGGCAGGTTTTGCAGTACCAATTTCACGAGCCAATTTAATAATACGATCGGCAGGAATAGCGGTAATCTTAGACGCCCATTCAGGGGTTTTAGCAATACCATCATCCCCTTCACCCAAAATATAGGCTTTATAGTGACCATTACTCGAAGCACTTGCTGGTAACGTTTTCTCGTCATAACCGACGCAATATTTATCCAGGAATGGTTGATCGACTAAATTCTCAGTAATCATCACGTAAGCCAGTGCAGAAACCAACGCGGCATCAGTACCTGGCGTAATTGGAATCCACTCATCTTCACGCCCTGCTGCGGTATCGCAATAGCGAGGGTCAATGTCAATCATTCTGGCATTTGATTTTTCCCGTGCCTGCTCAAGCAGATAAGTAATGCCGCCGCCGCTCATGCGGGTTTCTGCCGGGTTGTTACCAAACATCACCACCAGTTTGGTATTTTCAATATCAGAAATACTGTTGCCAGAGCCACCGCCATAGGTATAACTCAAGCCTGTCGTAATTTGAGCAGTACTGTAAGTGTTATAGTGATTCAGATAACCACCGCAGCAGTTCATCAGGCGTGCAATCAGTGAAGTTCCTGGTGGCCATGAACGAGTTACCGTTCCGCCTAATGTGCCGGTTGCATACTGAAGATAAACCGCTTCATTACCGTAATCCTTAATAATACGCTTCAGGTTATTGGCAATTTCATCATATGCCTCTTCCCAGGTAATGCGTTTAAACTTACCTTTACCACGCTTACCTACACGTTTCATTGGGTATTTTAAACGGTCTGGGTTATAGACCCGACGGCGCATTGAACGACCACGCAGACAGGCTCTAACCTGATGGTCCTGATAGACATCATCACCAGTGTTGTCAGTCTCTACATACTTAATTTCGCCATTTACTACATGCATACGCAATGGGCAGCGACTACCGCAGTTTACGGTACAAGCGCTCCAGACGGTTTTAGCCTCTGGTGCAGCACCGTTACTGACAGTTTCATCTGCATTAGCGACACCAAATGGTAATGCAACACCACCTGCCGCTACTGCCAGGCCACCCAATGCGCTGGTTTGCACGAATTTACGTCGGCTTACCGGCATCAATACTGGATTTTTCTGATCGTCAAGGCTCATAAAATCACCTGTTATTTTATCGTTAGATTATGGGTTTCTGTTAAATTGCTTCTCTGTGGGAAAAGTAAAGATAAAAGGTAGTTAGCAATAGCTAATATCAGGAATAAAAAAGTCAGATTGAATAAGCAATGACTTATTCAATGAAAGTATCTGCATCCATTTCATACACTCGATCCTACCTAATCTATCGACTAACATACTACGTTAACATCACCAGTAATTATTGCGTTCAATCAATTATCGCTGTATTAAAATAGCTAGCCTTTCAATTAGAATAAATAATCATCTTGTTATAACATTATGATTACACGAGCAACTAACAATCTTAACACTCTGTTTTATATGAAATAATACATGTTATATGTAAATGATTATTATTTAACGAAGGAATTGCAGAATAATTTAAATGACTAACTGAAGGTGTTAGTAAAAATAATAGACTTAATTTAAGTTAGAATTAGTCTATAAATTATTACAACCACTTATTGATCAGATAATAATCCTGATAGTTGAATTAAATTAAAAATTGATAAATTAATAGCCTAAAATCGCGTTAATTTATCTTAGTAGAAATAATTATTTTCCGATTTTGTTGAATACAAAAATTAATTTCCTGGTAAACAGAATGTGTTCTAAATGAATAATATCGCAATTATTCTGCATATAATCTTATACATATAAAAAAGCCCCGGAATAAACCGAGGCTATTTAATCAACTGAAGGTTTATCAGCCGATATATTCCAGACCGCCCATATACGAACGCAGTACTTCTGGCACTTCAATACGACCATCAGCCTGTTGATAGTTCTCCAGTATAGCGACCAGAGTACGACCAACTGCCAGACCAGAACCGTTTAATGTATGAACCAGCGTGGTTTTCTTATCGCTCTTACCGCGATAGCGCGCCTGCATACGACGAGCCTGGAAATCCCACATGTTAGAACATGAAGAAATCTCACGATAGGTATCTTGTGCCGGAACCCAAACTTCCAGATCGTAGGTTTTTCTTGAGCCAAAGCCCATATCACCGGTACAAAGTAAAACTTTACGATAAGGTAGCCCCAGTAACTGCAGTACTTTTTCTGCATGACCAGTCAGCTCTTCTAACGCATTCATTGAGTCTTCAGGACGAACGATTTGTACCAGCTCAACTTTATCAAACTGGTGCATACGAATCAGACCGCGAGTATCACGGCCATATGACCCTGCTTCTGAACGGAAACATGGTGTATGTGCAGTCATTTTCAATGGCAGTTGATCTTCATCCAGAATTTCATCACGTACCAGATTAGTCACCGGAACTTCTGCTGTAGGGATCAGACCATAGTTACTGGTTTCAGCTTCTTCAGCCAGCGGTTTGGTGTGGAACAGGTCTTCACCAAATTTTGGCAGTTGACCGGTACCAAACAGAGTCGCCTGGTTAACCAGATAAGGAACATAGGTTTCCATGTAACCATGCTGAGTGGTGTGCAGATCCAACATAAAGTGGGCCAGAGCACGATGCATACGGGCAATTTGCCCTTTCATCACGACAAAACGCGCACCTGTCAGCTTAACTGCTGCTGCAAAATCTAATCCACCGCTGCTTTCACCTAAATCAACATGATCGCAAATAGGGAAATCAAATTTACGTGGCTCTCCCCAACGGCTGACTTCCAGATTGTCATGTTCATCTTTACCAAATGGCACTGACTCATCAGGAATATTAGGAATAAGGGATACCGAATTGTGAATCTCTGACTGTAACTGCTCAAGCTCGGATTTAGTGGCATCCAACTTTTCGCCCAACAGGTTAACTTCACGACGCACCGCTTCGATATCTTCACCGCGAGCTTTCGCTTCACCGATGGACTTCGATCGTGCATTACGCTCAGCTTGTAATGATTCTGTTTCAACCTGCAAAACCTTACGGCGCTCTTCCTGCTTACGTAAAGTATCTACATCCAGTTTAAAACCTCTGCGAGCCAGTTTTTCAGCAGTTGCGTCTAGCTCATTACGTAATAAATTCGGGTCCAGCATGCTAATCCTATGCCTATATATTTTTAATATTAATCGATGGCCGTACCGGCTGACTGACAGCCCGGCAGACAGTTTTCCGTAATTACCTTACCGCAACCAACAAGTTAACGGTAGCGTTTTATGGTGCTATTTTGATCCTGCTCAGCCAACCAGTTCAGCTTTTCTGCAATCTTAGTTTCTAAGCCACGCGGCTCAGGAAAATAATAACGCTGGCCAGCCATTTCCGGCGGGAAATAACTCTCTCCTGCTGCGTAAGCATTTGGTTCGTCATGGGCATAACGGTACTCTGCGCCAAGCCCCATCTCTTTCATTAATTTAGTCGGGGCATTACGCAAATGTTCCGGCACATCAAAATCTTTCTGGTGCTGCGCATCCTGCATGGCGGATTTAAATGCTTTATAGACTGCGTTGCTTTTTGGCGCACAGGCCAGATAAACAATCGCCTGCGCGATAGCTCTTTCGCCTTCTGCCGGACCTACGCGAGTAAAGCAATCCCAGGCGGCAATCGCCACCTGCATACCACGAGGATCCGCATTACCAACATCTTCTGAAGCGATAGCTAATAAACGACGCGCAACGTACAACGGATCGCCACCGGCTGTGATAATTCTGGCATACCAGTAAAGTGCTGCGTCAGGAGCGGAGCCTCGTACCGATTTATGCAATGCAGAGATGAGGTCGTAATAGCGATCGCCCTTATTATCAAAGCGGGCACTGCGTTCACCGGAAGTTTCTTTTAACAGTTCTGGAGTTAATACGCGTTGACCATCAGCAGAGATTTCTGCCATATCAGCCATCATTTCAAGGCTATTTAGTGCCCGTCGGGCATCGCCACCGACCAATTCAGACAACATGCGTCGGGTTTCATCGGGTAAAACTATATTCTGTTTACCATATCCCCGTTCATCATCGTTCATTGCCTGTAACAGAACTTGCTCAATATCGCCGCTTTCCAGAGACTTCAACAAATAAACTCTCGCTCTGGATAACAGAGCCGAATTTAATTCAAATGAAGGGTTTTCGGTAGTTGCGCCGATAAAAGTAATAGTACCGTCTTCTACATGGGGCAGGAATGCATCCTGCTGACTCTTATTGAAACGATGAACTTCGTCAACAAACAGGATAGTTCTTCGACCGGCATCACGATTATTGCGTGCCCGTTCAATAGATTCGCGAATCTCTTTAATACCGGAAGTGACTGCGGATATTCGCTCGATATCCGCATTACCATAATGTCCGATGATCTCAGCCAGCGTGGTTTTTCCAGTACCCGGAGGTCCCCAAAGGATCATTGAATGTAGATGCCCAGCCTCAATTGCCCGTGGTAATGGCTTACCGGGAGAGAGCAGATGACGCTGACCGATATATTCAGCCAGCGTTCGAGGCCGCATACGTGCGGCCAGAGGCTGAAACTCATTCTGAGAGAAATCGAGTGACAGAGTACTCACTAAGACCTCACTGGCGCTGATCGTCGATGGTCACGCCTTTTGGTGGTGTAAAGGTGAATTTAGCAGCATCAACAGAGCCGCTTTGTTGGCCTTTCAAGGTATAAGTGCTGCGTTGTCCATCTTGTTCTACTGCAACAAAGCCTTTAATGACACCATCACCAGTTACATTAATGGAAAAGGCTTTCAGGTTACCTTTCGTCGCCTTTGGTTTTAACTCAAACTCATCACCTTTTTGCACTACGTCGTATTTGCTCCAGTCAGTAGTGCTATTGCGAGTGATCAGCATAAATGGCGTATCTCCGGTAACGCTATCTAACCAGGTTGCCGTTGCTTGCTCAACAAATGGGTTAAAAAACCATAGCGTTTTGCCATCAGATACTAAAATACTTTCATCCGGTGAAGTCATATGCCAACGAAACAGATTTGGTCGTTTAACCCAGAGTTCACCCTCTCCCTGTTGAATTGCAGCGCCGCCAGCATCTTTCACTGACTGAGAGAAACTGGCATGAAAACTATTCACCTTATTTAAACGACTCTGCAAATCTGAACGGGCATCGGCCAATACGGCTGATGACACCAGACCAGACATCAGGCAACAGGCGATAAATAATTTCTTCATTGTTGCAATTACTCCCATCTATTATCAATAAAGCGTCAATTAAACGCGTTGAATATCATCGCCAACTCTACCTGACAATCACCTGTCGCGTATAGTCTCGAAGCAGTAAGTATATGATCTTTTACTTATCTTTTCAGTTAGCATAAGGGCCGCATTTTGCGGCCCTTAAACAACAGTTGTTGTCTTAAATTAATCAAACTGACCGCGCGCTAAAACCTCTCGGTTACCATTATGCCCCGGAGGACTCACAATACCCTGAGCTTCCATTTGATCAATAATGCGTGCAGCACGGTTATAGCCAATGCGGAACTGACGCTGAATTCCGGATATAGATGGTTTTTTCTTTTCAACCACAAAAGCCACCGCCTGATCGAACAGCGGATCAAGCTCTTCATCAGCTTCCAGTCCAAATCCACCTTCGCCCTCTTCAGAGGTTGCAGTAATGCTATCAATATACTGTGGGCGACCACGTGCTTTCCAGTCCTGAACCACCGCATGAACTTCCTGATCGCGTACGAAGGCTCCATGAACACGCACCGGCATCGAAGAGTTTGGCGGTAAATAAAGCATATCACCCATACCTAATAAGGATTCGGCTCCGCCCTGATCGAGAATAGTACGCGAGTCAATTTTGCTTGATACGGTAAACGCCATACGGGTTGGAATATTAGCCTTAATCAGACCGGTTATCACATCCACCGATGGACGTTGGGTTGCCAACACTAAGTGAATACCGGCGGCCCGCGCTTTCTGAGCCAGACGCGCTATCAGCTCTTCAACTTTTTTACCTACCGCCATCATCAGATCGGCAAATTCATCAACCAGCACCACTATATAAGGCAGTTTTTCCAGCATCGGTGGTGATACATCCATGCTTTCGCTTGGTTTCCAGAATGGATCCGGTATTGGACGACCCAGGCGTTCAGCTTCTTCAACTCTTTCGTTGTACCCTGCCAGGTTTCTGACCCCAAGAGCAGACATCAACTTATAGCGACGTTCCATCTCGCCAACACACCAGCGAAGGGCATTGGCGGCGTCTTTCATATCGGTAACCACTTCGGTTAACAGGTGAGGAATTCCCTCATAAACTGATAACTCCAGCATTTTTGGGTCAATCATAATAAAGCGAACGTCTTCTGGCTTAGCTTTATACAACATGCTCAGAATCATGGCGTTCACACCAACCGATTTACCCGAACCGGTAGTACCAGCCACCAGTAAGTGAGGCATCTTGGCCAGATCGGCAACCACTGGCTGACCAGAAATATCTTTACCTAACACCACGGTAAGTGGAGAAGGAGTATTCATAAATTCTGGGGAATCCAGCACTTCACGCATATAAACTGTCTGACGGCGTTCGTTTGGCAATTCCAGACCAACATAAGGCTTACCTGGAATAACCTCAACCACACGTACCGCAGTTACCGACAGCGAACGCGCTAAATCTCGCGCTAAACTGGAAATTCGGGACGCTTTCACACCCGGAGCCAAATCCAATTCAAAACGGGTAATTACCGGACCGGGTAAAATATCAACTACATGCGCTTTAACACGGAAATCGGCCAGACGACGCTCCAATAAGCGTGCTGTCTCTTCTAACGCTTCCACATCTACCGGATCCTGATTTAGCGGTGGTGATGCCAGCAAATCAAGAGATGGCAGAGGTGTAGTCGGTTTCTCTAACGGTCGCTCATTACGCATCAGGAATGGGTGAATTAAGCCATCCATTGAAGGCTGAGTCGGTTGTGGCTCTTCTTTAGGCGCTACCGGTTGGAAAGGCGATGACGGTTGTGATGTTACATTAACGCCATGTGATGCCTGTGTATAACCTGACGGTGTAACTGGTGCCTGTGGCACTGGAGCTACCGGACGTTCAACCGGTTGTTGATAACCATAGGACGAAGTAATGGACTGAGTAACCTCATTGATATTACCCAAAGAAACATCATCAGTGCGTTCCACATCACCAACTTGAGAAGGCAAAGTAAATAATGGTTCAACCGGGCGATCGTCAGGCACTTCATCATCAATATCATCACGGGCAGAAATACCGTACAGAGGGTTATCTTCTATATCCCCGTCGTTATCATCATCCTGATAACGTTCACCGTAGCGTTGGCGTTGTTCTTCTTCAAACGCCCTTCTCAGTGCTTCTTGTTCCACCGCATCTTCATCATCTTCACTAATAGTGAAATCATTTGCCATTGGCTTATTGCGATTAAGGCGATCGCGTTCACGCTGTTCGGCTTCACGTTGCGATGGCAGTTTAATCCCATAGGAGGCCAGCTCACGGCGAGTAGGAATACGAACCGGATTAGGACGAGGGAACTCCGGACCAACACCTTGCTTAACCTGAGGTTGGCTACCCGCTACAGGAGTAAAAGTAATTGCTGGTGCAGATGAAGCCGTTGTTGTTGCTACCGTTGTCGCCCCGGCAGCAGCAGCGGCATCAAAGGTGATAGCATTCGATAATGAATCGGTATTTGTGGATGCATTATCTTGTTCAACTGTACTGAAATGTCCCGGTACCAAAGGTTCTGTTGGTTCATCTGGTAATGTATCAACAACAACCGGTGGATTAATTGGAGAATAAGGATTGGTAAACTCGCTACGCTGAGTTTCAGACGGATTAACTGTAACTGTCTGTAGTTCAGAATTACTGAAAGTATAGGTTGCCGGACCAAAAGAGATTGCAGGCTGTTCTGACGTAGAAATTGTCGGTTCAGCGGTAATTTCAGGCTCATTTTGAACAGGTGTATTGTTCCAGTGATTCCCCCTGTCAGTTACAAGATCTTCAGCGGCACCAAATAGTGGCGGCTCCGGAGATTCTTGCGGCTCAGGCAGATCGTCCATTGCTGTATTAAAGATTAATTCTTGTTGCAGTTCGTTTATTTCTGCGTCGTCATTCGCCTGAGTTAACTCATCGTCCGCATTTACACTCGGTGCGGTAAACAGAACATCGTCAGTGGCTGCGGCGGCAAAAGAAGAAGCACCAACCGTTGAAGTTACAACTCTGTCACTAACGTCATCCCGATCGTAATCATCAACCTCACGCTCTTTGCGCGTTTTATTCGAGGCAAAAGTCAGGATGCCCATAACAAAGGCACCAATTTTTTCCGCAATGGTTAACCACGACCAACCGGTGAACAGCGTTAGCCCTACGGCCCATACGCTTAGCAGAATTAATGTAGAACCTACGCTGTTAAAATGAGGCAATAAGGCACTATTAATCAGACTACCAATCACACCGCCGGAAGCAAAATAGTACCAGTCATCAATGCTGATAGCCGACAGACCGCATGATGAAAAAATCAGCGCTAGCAGCCCGATAAAGCGTAATGAAAAAGAGAATAGATCAACGGCTTTCTGCTCACGCTCATGGCGATACAGCATCCAGCATTGAAAAACGATCATTGGTGGTACGGCATAAGCCAGCACCCCAAAAACAAATAACAGGGTATCTGCCAGCCAGGCTCCGGTTTCACCACCTATATTATGAATAGGTTCATGCCAGGCTGTTTGTGACCAGCTAGGATCGGCAGGATTAAAACTAATTAACGCCGCCATAAGGTAAATGGAAAAAATAACCACCAATAATAAACCAGCTTCAAAAAGCCGCTGGCGGCTACTTAACTTCTTCAACTTAGGCTCTTTATCTTCTATATATTCCTGGCTCAAGAAAGGCTCTCCAGGTTACCGTAGTACCGAGTAATAGAACGGCAGCGCCAGGAATACCCAGCGCTGAAACTGTATGAATACACAGGAGTGTAACGGAAGTTAGCAGATTTTGCACCTGCAACGATGAATTATCGTGTTTTGATAACTAAGTGGTTACTTTGTTTGACTTCTTCCATTACCACATAAGTACGCGTATCGTTTACACCCGGTAAACGCAGCAGCGTCTCACCTAATAATTTTCTGTATGCAGACATATCTGATACACGAGTTTTCAGAAGGTAGTCAAAGTCACCAGATACCAGATGACACTCCTGAATCTCTTCCAGTTTTTGCACAGCGGTATTGAACTGTTCAAATACGTCTGCCGCGCCACGGTTTAAGGTAATTTCAACAAACACCAACAGCGATGCGTCCAGATAATGTGGATTTAATAACGCCGTATACCCTTGAATGAATTTTTGTCTTTCCAGACGACGTACGCGCTCCAGACAT